>NZ_DAIUCK010000092.1:8043-13365 GCF_036846205.1 Rhabdothermincola sp.
GCCCGGGCCTCGGCCCGGGCACGTCACATGGTGGGAATCGGCCTCGACTACTTGAGCTCGACAGCGCCGCCGGCGCCCTCGATGGCCTCCTTGGCCTTCTCGGCTTCCTCCTTGGAAACCCGCTCGAGCAGGGTCTTCGGGGCGTTGTCGACGAGATCCTTGGCCTCCTTCAGGCCCAGGTTCGTGAGCGCCCGGACCTCCTTGATCACCTGGATCTTCTTGTCCCCGGCCGAGGTGAGGATGACGTCGAACTCGTCCTTCTCCTCCGCACCACCGGCTTCCGCTCCACCCGCAGCCGCAGCCGCGGGCACCGCAGCGACCGCAACCGGCGCGGCGGCCGTGACCCCGAAGCGCTCCTCGAAGTCCTTCAGGAGCTCGCTCAGCTCGAGCACGGTCATGTTGGCGATGGCGTCGAGGATCTCTTCCTTGGTGGCCATGGTCTAGCTCTCCTCCGTGGCAGGTTCGGCTCGGGCGGTTGCCGGCTCGGCCACCGCATCGTCCGGATGGGCCCCGGCCTCCTCAGCCGGGGCGGTCGTGTCGTCTCCCGCCACCTCCGGGGTGGCGGGCTCGGGCGCCGGGGTCGCGTCGGCGACCCCGGCCGGTTCGGTCGTGTCGATGGATGCCTCGGCTTCGCCGGTCGGCGCCCCGGCGGGGCCGCCGGCCTCCACCAGCGCCGCCAGCGCATAGGCGAACTTCTGCGGGACCGCCTGCAGCAGGCCAGCGAACTGCTGCATCGGCGCCGCCATCAAGCCCGCCAGCTGGGCGAGCAGCTCCTCCCGCGGGGCCACCTCGGCCAGGGCCCTGGCCTCCGCTTCGGTGAGGATGCGGTCGCCGAGCACCCCGCCCTTGAGCACCAGGGCCGGGTGACCCCGGGCGAAGTCACGCAGTGCCTTGGCCACCACGACCGGGTCACCCTCGCCCGCTCGCGGGACGAAGGCGATCGCGGTCGGGCCGGTGAGCATCTCGTCGATCTCGAGGCCGAGATCGCGGGTGGCGAACCGCACGAGGGTGTTCTTGTAGATCTTGTAGTCACCCCCGGCAGCCCGCAGTGCCCGACGCAGTTCACCCATCGCGGCCACGTCCAGGCCCCGGTACTCGGTGAGCAGCGCGGCGTCACTCTCGGCGAAGCGCTGGCGCACCTCATCGACCACGGCGACCTTCTCCGGTCTCGGGTTCTCCATCGCACCTCCCTTCTCATGTCCTGGTGCCCCCTCGGCACGGTTGGCTGGGTCCTGCGCCGACCCACGTTCCGCCGCCCGAGGGGAGGGAGGCCGAGAGACGACACAGGGACGCTCGCACCGAACGCGAACGCCCCTGAGGGATCTCGGAGGAGTCCGCCTCGTCAGGCGGGCCGGTCGGCCCTTTCAGCGCCGGAGCGCACCGGATGTCTTCGGCGAGCGACATCTCGTTGGGTTGTGAGCGAGCCAGGCTAGCGCGAGCCCGGTCGCCCGGAGAACTCGGTCAGGACGCCACGGGCTCGGTCTCGTACATGCGGGCCGGGTCGATCTTCACCCCAGGGCCCATGGTCGACGACACCGTGATCCGCTTGAAGTACCGGCCCTTGGCCGCGGCAGGCTTGGCCCGCTCGAGCTCCTCGAGCACCGCCCGCACGTTCGCGACGAGATCGCCGGTCGAGAAGCTCACCTTCCCCACCGGGACGTGCACGTTGCCATGACGATCGGTGCGGTACTCGACCTTGCCCCCCTTGAAGTCGCCGACCGCCTTGCCGACGTCGGTGGTCACGGTGCCGGTCTTGGGGTTGGGCATCAGCCCCCGAGGGCCCAGCACCCGACCCAGCTTGCCGACCTGAGGCATGAGATCTGGGGTGGCGATGGCGACGTCGAAGTCCAGCATCCCGCTCTCGACCTGAGCGATGAGATCGTCGGCACCGACAACGTCGGCACCCGCCTCACGGGCCTCCTGCGCGAGCTCGCCGGCGGCGAAGACCGCCACCCGGACGTCACGGCCGGTACCGGAAGGCAGGCCGACCGTGCCACGAACCATCTGGTCGGCCTTTCGGGGGTCGACCCCGAGTCGCACCGCGAGTTCGACCGTCTCGTCGAAGCGAGCCGGGGCGAGGGTCTTCACCAGCTCGATCGCCTCGTGCGTGGCGTGCAGGTGCTGATCGTCGAAGCGCTTCTTCGCGTCCGTGTACTTCTTGCCGCGTCGCATGATCGTCTCCTCGGCGTTCGGCTCCCTCGGTCGGTGTCGGACGGGGGGCGAGGTCCTCCCACTCGTCCCGGAACGGTCTGTGGGATCGCTCAGACGACCTCGATGCCCATCGAACGGGCGGTGCCCTCGACCTGCAGCTTGGCTGCCTCGAGGTCGTTGGCGTTGAGGTCGGGCATCTTGGTCTGCGCGATCTCCGTGAGCTGGGCATCGGTGATCGTGCCCACGGTGCCCTTGCCCGGATTCGTCGAGCCCTTCTCGAGCCCGGCCGCCTGGCGCAACAGCGTGGAGGTCGGCGGGGTCTTCAGGACGAAGGTGAAGGATCGATCCTCGAAGATGGTGATCTCGACCGGGACGATCGTGCCTCGCTGCGCCTCGGTCTTGGCGTTGTACTCCTTGCAGAAGTCCATGATGGCCACGCCGTGAGGACCCAGCGCGGTGCCGACGGGCGGCGCGGGCGTGGCGCCGCCGGCCGGAATCTGGATCTTGACGACGGCCGCAACCTTCTTCTTGGCCATGGCTTGCCTTCCTGGTTCAAAGAGGGTGCGCCCGAGGCCCGGGCGCTCAGGCGCGAGGGGCAATTCTGCCGATCGCGGCCCTCCGCGACAACTCGGCTCCGCGGCGCAAGGGAGCGGGCGCCCGAAGGCCTAGAGCTTGGCCACCTGGGAGAACTCCAGTTCGACCGGGGTCTCCCGGCCGAAGATGTTCACCAGCACCTTCACCTTGAGCTGATCCTCGTTGATCTCGACGATCACCCCCGAGAAGTCGGCGAACGGCCCCTCCTTGATGCGAACCGTCTCGCCCATCTCGTACTCGAGGCGAGGCTTGCCCCGCTTGGGTGCCTCCTCAGCGCCCTCAGCCTTGACCTGGAGGAACGACTCGACGTCGCGGCGCGGCAGCGGAGAAGGCTTGGCTCCCTGCCCGACGAAGCCGGTCACGCCCGGGGTGTTGCGGATGACGTACCACGAATCGTCGTCCAGCTCACAACGGACGAGCAGGTAGCCGGGAAACATCTTCTTCTGGACGACCTGCTTCTTGCCGTTCTTGAACTCGACCACGTCCTCCATCGGAATCACGACCTCGTGGATGCGCTCCTCCATGTTCATCGAGGAGATGCGGGCCTCGAGGTTCTGCTTGACCTTCTTCTCGTAGCCCGACTGGGTGTGCACCACGAACCACTGGCCCGGGCGGTCGTAGGGGCTCTCGACCCGGGGCTCCTCCGCGAGAAGCTCGTCCTCGCCGATCACCTCGGTGTCGTCGAGCGCAGACGCGTCAGCAACCGCGCCCCCTTCCTCCCCGGTGAGGGTCGGCGGCTCGACCATCGCCCCGGCATCGGTGATCTCGGTGTCGGTAGCCGTCTCGGTCTCGCCGAGCAGCGCGTCTTCGGTGGAATAGGAGCTCATTTGGCCTGGAAGAGTCGGAGGACACCCTCGCTGACGACCCAGTCGACGGCGAAGATCAGGGTCGTGAAGAACACGAGCGTGACGAGGACGATGATGGAGTAGTTGATGGTCTCGGACCGGGTCGGCCAGACGACCTTGCGCAGCTCACCGCGCACCTCATGCACGAACTGGCGCGGCGTGGTGCGTTGCTCGGCAGGCTTGGGCGCCTGCGGTCCCCGCCGGGTCCGGATCGGCTCGCCATCGGGGCCGAGCTCGCCCTGACGCTGGAGCATGCGCTTCTGTTCTCGGTTCAAGGCCATGGTGAGGAAACCCTTGCAGGGGATCGGAAGCAGGGCAGGAGGGACTCGAACCCCCAACCGCCGGTTTTGGAGACCGGTGCTCTACCAGTTGAGCTACTGCCCTAGGGTTCGCAGTCCCGGAGGCAGGATAGCAGCCTGCCTTCCCGCCGAGACAGCGAGCACGAGTGCCCGCAGCCTATCCCCCACCGGCGATGTCGTTGTCAGGGGCACGGCTGGGGCGACCAGTGCGAGGTCAGCCCGCGAGTGGCATCCGGCGACGAGAGCGGCTCGCCAGCACGATCGCCCCCGCGGCGCCGGCCGCGGTGGCCGCAGCGATGCCGCCCAGGTACGCCACCCGGCGGCCGGTCAGGATGCTGCGAATCGCCCGGCGTTCCCCCGCCTGCTCCAGGTGCAGGAGGATGTCGGGCAGCAGGCCCGGTGCCGGGGCCAGCACCTCGGTGCGCAGAGCCCGCAGCGCCCGCAGCAGCTTGCGGTACTGGGCCAACTCGGCCTGGCACCGCAGGCAGTGCTCCACGTGGGCTCGGGACGGGCCGTCGAGCAGGACCGAGCCGTCGGCGGCGTCGGAGAGGGACCCGGTGAGCTGCTCACACCGCACGGGCCTGCACCTCAGCGTGGCGGGTGAAGAGGTCGTCACGGAGCTTCTTGCGTGCTCGATGAAGCCGGACCTTCGCCGCGGACTCCGAGATGCCCAGCTCGGCGGCGATGGCCTCGTGCGGAAGGTCGTAGACGTCGCGCAGGATGACCACCGCCCGCAGCTTCGGCGGCAGGGCCCGCAGCGCCACCTGGAGACGCTCGCGCAGCGCGGTCGCCTCCGCCTGCAGCTCGGGACTCGCCGCGGGGCGCTCATCCCGGGTGCTCAGGTCCTCGGTCAGCTCCTCGCAGCGGTTCCGCTGGCGCCGGCCGAGGAACGTCGACGCGCAGTTCGCGGTGATGCGGTACATCCACGTCGAGAACTGCGCGTCCCCTCGGAAGCGCTTCAAACCCTTGTAGGCACGGAGATACGCCTCTTGCACCACGTCCCGAGCGTCTTCCTCGTTGCCGGTGAGGCGGTACGCCAGGGTGTAGGTCTCGACGTAGGTCGCCTTCACCAGCTCGTCGAACGCGTGGCGGTCGCCGTCGCGGGCGGCCGCCACGAGGTCAGCCACGTCGACTGGCATCGGCTTTCTGACCTGGTGTGCGCATGTGGGTTACGTGACGGTTCCGTTACGTCGAGACACCGGCCAGGAACCGATCAGCGAGTCTCCTTGTGCAAGGTGTGAGCCCGGTCCCACTTGCAGTACTTCTTGAGCTCGATGCGCTCGCGATCGTTGATCTTGTTCTTGGTGGTGATGTAGTTGCGGCGCTTGCAGGTCTGGCACTCGAGGGTCACCTGCACCCGCTTCTCGTTCTTCGCCATGGCTCGCTTCCGTGTTCGTTACTTGATGATCTTCGTGACCCGACCCGCGCCCACC
>NZ_DAIUCK010000093.1:0-12910 GCF_036846205.1 Rhabdothermincola sp.
GCCCGCCACCTGCCGCTCCCCGCCCCGATCCCACAGCTGGACACACGCTTCGTGGAGGAACCCGTAGCCGTGGAGCCGCCCGGCCGAGAGCTGGCCGCCATGGGTGTTGAGCGGGATCTCCCCGTCGAGCGCGATGCGCTCGCCACCCTCGATGAACGGGCCTCCCTCGCCGTGGCCACAGAATCCCAGCGCCTCCAACCAGCACAAGGTGATGAAGCTGAACCCGTCGTACAGCTCGGCCACGTCGACGTCCGCCGGGGTGAGGTCGGTGCGTGACCACAGCATCGCCGCCGCGTCGCGCAGGGCCATGGTGGTGAGGTCGTCCCACTGGTCCCAGGACGGGCGGCCGTGGATGGCCGAGCCCACCGCTTCGATCCTCGCCGGCGGGTGTGCGAGGTCGGCCGCGGCGTCGGCCCGGGAGACGATCACCGCGGTGCTGCCGTCCGCGGGCACGTCGCAGTCGTACAGGCACAGGGGGGTGGAGATCATCCGCACCTCGAGGTAGTCGTCGAGGGTCATGGGGTCGCGGTAGATGGCCTTCGGGTTGCGGGCCGCGTTGCGCCGGCCGTTGAGCGCGATCTGGGCGAGCTGCTCGCGGGTGGTGCCGAACTCGTGGAAGTGCCGCTGGGCCATCATCGCGATCCAGTTCGCGGCCGAGGGCGCCCCGAACGGCAGCGTCCACTGCATGAAGCCGCTGGCCCGGTAGCTGGCGCCAGTACCGCCTCCGCCCATGGTCACCGACGAGCGGCCCTTGTCACCCTGGGCGCTGGCCTCCCACACGGTGCGGAAGCACAGCACGTGGTCGGCGAGCCCGGTGGCCACGGCGGCGATGGCGTTGATGACCGAGCCGAGCTGCCCGGGGGACTCGAGCCCACCGGCGAACCAGTCGAGCTCCAGGCGCAGCGCGTCCTGCACCTCCACCACCCCGACGCCCGAGAAACCGGGCGGGACGTCCTGGTTGCCGGGGTAGGTGGCGATGCCGTCGATGTCGCCGGGCTCGAGGCCCGCGTCGGCGATGGCCTCGAGAGCGGCGTCGATCGTCAGGTCGAGCGGGTCGCGGTAGAGGCGCCGGCCCACCTGGCTCTGGCCGATGCCGCTGATGACCGCCCGCCGCTCCAGCAGATCCGGGCCCATCTCAGCGACCCTCGCCACCGGGGCTGTCGACAGGCTCGAAGAACGGCAGCCACACGTCGTCGTACTCCTCGAAGGTCACCCGCACCTCCATGCCGATGCTCACCTCGTAGGGGTCGCAGTTGACGATGTTGGTGGTCAGCCGCAGCCCCTCCTGCTCGGGCAGCTCGACGATGGCCACCACGTAGGGGGGGTCGAGGGTGGGGATCCAGGGCTGCTCGTTGACCGTGAAGGTGTGGACCACCGCCCGGCCGGAGGTGGCCTCCGGGGCCACCTCCTTGGAGAGGCACTCGGGGCACACCGGTGCGGGCGGGTGGATCCAGTACCCGCATCGCTGGCAGCGCAGGAAGCGCAGCTCCCCCTCCCGGCCGCCGCGCCAGAAGTGCTCGTTCTGGTCGGTGACCCGGGGGAGCACCCGGAACGGCTTGCCGTCGGCCATCGGTGGTCTGCTCCGGTCAGCCGTCTGCGTCGTCGAGCTCGGACGCCACGGCGCGCAGCCCTTCCTCGAACCCGGATCGGGCCTCCGGCAGCGCCTCGACCGCGGGCAGGATGCCGAACCCCGGCTCGGTGAGCACGATCGCGGCGGCGATCTCGTCCCAGCTGGCCCCGACCTCGGCTGCCAGCCTGGCGTGGCGGTGCACCCCGCCGGGGTTGCGGAGGATGACGCTGCAGACCATGCGCACCAGCTCGTGGGTCTTGCGGTCGAGCGCCTTGAGCGATTCGATCTCGGCCAGCCAGGCGCTCTGGGCCTCGTGGAGGGCGGGGAACACCTCGTGCAGTGGCTGCTCGTAGGAGAAGGAGAACGCCTGCTCGGTCACGCTGCCACCCTATTCGGCCCACCCTGCCCGGCGAGCCACGCCCACTCCCACCGACATCCCAACCGGCCTGTCAAACGCGTGCCACAGCACGCGTTTGACCTGCCAGAACGGCAGCCAGGACGGCAACCAGAACGGAAGGGTGAGGAGTCTCGTGGCCCTCGACATGTTCAGGGGTCCCGGGGGAGGCCGAGGAGGCGCTCGGCGATGATGTTGCGCTGCACGTCACTGGTACCCCCGGCGATGGACAGCGCCCGGTTGCCGAGGAACCCGGCGATCCACACCGCGGCCTCCCCTTCGTCGATCGCACCCTCCGGGCCGAGCAGCGCCAGGCCCACCTCCTGCACCCGTTGCTCGTGCTCCACCCCGAGCAGCTTGCGCAGACTGGACTCCGGCCCGGGCTCGGCGCCGCTGAGGGCGCGCAGCGTCGAGCGCAGGCCGAGCACCGCGATCGCCTCCCCCTCGGCCACCAGGGCACCCACCTCCCCCAGGTGCTCCGCTGCACCCTTCATGGCCAGCACCGCCTCCACGCCGGGTCCGAACGACGACCCGCTCCCCATCGACACCCGTTCGTTCGCCAGCGTGGTGCGCGCCGCCTGCCAACCGTTGTCGACCCCTCCCACGACGCAGTCGTCGGGGACGAAGACCTCGTCCAGGAACACCTCGTTGAACAGGGCCTGGCCCGTCAGCTCGCGCAGCGGGCGGATGTCGAGGCCCGGGGAGGACATGTCGACCATGAAGCAGGTGATGCCCTCGTGCTTGTCGACCCGCGGGTTGGTTCGGGCCAGGCAGATGCCCCAGTGGGCGAGATGGGCCATGGTCGTCCAGACCTTCTGCCCGGTGAGCAGCCAGCCACCCTCGACCCGCTCGGCCCGGGTGGTGAGCGACGCCAGGTCGCTGCCCGCGCCGGGCTCGCTGAACATCTGACACCACAGGATCTCCCCGTACAGGGTCGGTCGGATCCAACGCTCCTGCTGCTCGGGGGTCCCGTGGGCGATGAGGGTGGGCAACACCCAGGCGCCGACCTGCAGGTGCGGCCGGCGCACCTGGGCCGCGGCGAACTCCTCGTCGATCACGAGCTGCTCGACCGGCCCGGCGTCCCGGCCCCAGGGGCGGGGCCAGTAGGGGACGAGGTAGCCGGCATCGGCGATGCGACGGTTCCACTCCGGCTTCTCATGCGTGCGCAGCTCGTCGAGGAAGGCCCGCACCTCGGCCCGGATGTCGTCCGCCTCGGGCGGGAGCTCGGCTCGCAGCGTGCGCCGGGTGCCGGCGAGGGCCAGCTCACCGCAGCGTGCGGCCGAGCCGGGCAGGAGCTGGCGCATCGCGGTCGCCCGCTTGAGGTAGAGGTGGGCGTCGTGCTCCCACGTGTAGCCGATGCCGCCGAGGACCTGGATGCAATCCTTCGCCGCCGTGAAGAACGCGTCGGGCACCAGTGCGGCGGCGACCGCGGCGGCCATGGCGGCCTCTTCGCGGGCGGCCGGGTCGCTCGAGCGCGCCGCCAGGTCACGGGCCGCATCGCAGGCCACGGCGGCGTCCCAGGCCGCGGCCCGGGCCAGCTCGGTGCGCAGCAGCATGTCGGCGCAGCGGTGCTTCACCGCTTGGAACTGGCCGATCGGCCGACCGAACTGGACCCGCTCCTTGGCATAGCTCGCCGCCGTGTCCACGCACCACGCCGCGCCACCCACGGCCTCCGCGGCCACCAGCGTCGCGGCCAGCTCGCCGATGGCGATGCAGCCGGGCCCGCTCGCCAGCCGGTGCTCGGGGGCCTGGAAGAGCGCCGGGTCGGCCTCGACCGTGGCCACCCGTCGGGTGGCGTCCAGGCTCGGTCGCGGGGTCACCGTGACCACAGACCGCTCGACCACCGCCCACCCGTCGCCGTTCGGGGACGGCAGCACCAGCACGTCGGCCAGCGCGGCGCCCAGCACGGGTGCGCCCGGCGAGAACCCCACCGCCCCGACGAGTGAACCGTCGGCCAGGCCGGGCAGCCACCGCTCCTGCTGGGCCCGGTCGCCGGCGAGCACCAGCGCGGCAGAGGCGAGCACCGTGGGCAGCACCGGGCCCGGTGCACACGCCCGCCCCAGCTCCTCAAGCACCACGGCCAGCTCGACCAGCCCGTAGCCCTCGCCCCCGAACGCCTCGGGGACGTGCAGGCCCAGCCATCCTTGCGCGGCCAGGTCGTCCCAGAACGGGGGCATGGTCTCGGCTGACGCGTCGAGGGTGGCCCTCGGGACCGAGGGGTCGCAGTGGGCGTGTACCCAGCGGCGCACCGCATCGTGCAGCGCCAGGTGCTCGTCGATGATCCCGATGCTCCCGAGACGGATCGCCATGGTCCAGCTAACCTCCGAACCTGACAATCGTGTCACATCGCTGACGGGAGGCCGCACGTGACGGTGATCGACGCGGACGCGCACGTCAACGAGGACCCGCTGGCCTGGACCGAGCTGGAAGCCGCCCACCCGGGGTGGCTGTCGGCCGGGCGCTCCGGTGGGCACTGGGTGGCCCAGATCGACGGCAAGCTCTTCCCCGTCCAGGAAGGCCCCGGCTGCGGCGTGCCGATCGACTCCGCGACCTCCCCGGCCTGCGCCGGGGGGGCCGCGGACCTCGACCGGCGCCTGGCGGACATGGACCAGGAAGGCATCGACGTGCAGGTCCTCTTCGGGGGGCTGATGATCGGGCTGTCGACCTACCGGGACCCCGGCTTCGCCCAGGACGTCGCCCGGGCCTACAACGACTGGTTGATCGACGAGGTGTGCGGGCGGGCGCCCGAGCGGCTCAAGGCGGTGGCCGTGGTCCCGCTCCAGGACGTGCCTCGTGCGATCGACGAGCTGCGACGGGCCCGGGGCAAGGGGGCGGTGGCGGTGACCATCCCGCCGGTGCTCGGCGAGGCGAACCTCGACGATCCGGCGCTGCTGCCGTTCTTCGAAGCGGCGGCCGGCGAGGACGTGGCCGTCACGATCCACTCCGCGCCGGGCATGAACGTGCCGCTGCCCGCGGCCGGCCGGTTCGCCAACTACGCGCAGGTCCACTGCCTGTCGTTCCCGGTCGATCAGATGGTGGCCCTCACCGCGCTGGCCATGGGCGGGGTGCTCGACCGGCTACCAGGGCTGCGGGTGGGGTTCATGGAGTCGGGCATCGGCTGGGTGCCCTACTTCCTCCACCGGATGCACGAGCACAAGGAGAAGCGACCCGAGCTCCTGCCGACGATGACCGGCGACCCCCGCGACCACCTGGAACGGGGCCAGCTGTTCTTCTCCTTCGAAGCCGAGGAACCGCTGCTCGAGGTGTGCGTGGAGCGGCTGGGTGCCGACGCCTGGGTGTACGCGTCGGACTACCCGCACTGGGATTCGGACTTCCCCGGCACCGTCGAGGCGTGCCGGGCCATGGCGGCCCCGCTCGGGCCGGAGGTGACCGCCAAGGTGCTCGGCGGCAACGCCGCCCGGCTGTACGGGTTGGCCGATGAAGTCGCTGCGGCGGTGGCAGCCGACGCATCCCACGGGGGGCGCGGAGGCTCGGCCACGTGAGCGCCGGGAGCTACGACGAGTTCGGGCTGCTGCACGAGAACGCCGCCGAGGCCGGGCTCCCGTTCGATCCCACCCGACCGCCCAGGGTCAGCCGATCGGCCGTGCGCGCCCCGTCGGGGCACACCATCAGCGCACTGGCGTGGGGGGAGGGCGCCGCCGAGCTGGTGCTGCTGCACGGCGGCGGGCAGAACGCGCACACCTGGGACACGGTGGCCCTGGCCCTCGACCGTCCTCTGGTGGCCATCGACCTGCCCGGACACGGGCACTCCGACTGGCGACCCGACAAGCGCTACCGGCCACAGGAGATGGCCGAGGACGTGGCGTTCGCCATCGAGCACCTCGCGCCGGAGGCGACGACCCTGGCCGGGATGTCGCTCGGCGGCCTCACGGCCCTCGCCGCGTTGGCCGAGCGGGGCGAGCTGGCCGAGCGGCTGGCGCTGGTGGACATCACGCCCGGGGTGAACGCGCAGAAAGCCGAACCCATCCTGTCGTTCCTCGACGGGCCCGAGGTGTTCGCGTCTTTCGACGAGATCCTCGAACGCACGATGGCGTTCAACCCCACCCGTTCCCGCTCGTCACTGCGTCGGGGGGTGCTGCACAACGCCCGCGAACGCGAGGACGGGACCTGGGTGTGGCGCTACGACCTGCCCACCGGCGAGCGCCTCGACGACCTCGAGCATCGCTTCGCCGACCTCTGGGACGCCGTGTCCGCGCTGAGCTGCCCGCTGCTGCTGGTGCAGGGTGGGCTGTCCAGCGTGGTCGACGACGACGACGTGGCCGAGCTGCAGCGCCGCAAGCCCGGCACCGACGTGATCGTGGTCGAGGATGCCGGCCACAGCGTGCAAGGTGACCGGCCCCTGGAACTGGCCCGCATCCTGGCCGCCTTCCACGAGGGGCACCACGAGGGCCACACCCCCGCGACCTGACAGTCGGCCGGGCCCGCCGGTCCCGGCGAGCTCTCCCGCCGGCGAGCTCACCACCCGTCGGCACGGTCACCCGCCGGCACGGCCCGCCTCCGTCAGCTCGACGAAGCGCCGGTAGCGACGATCAGCCGCCTCGGTCCAGGCCCGGTGGGGCTCGACCCGCCGGGCCACCCGTGCCCACCGGCCGGCTCCGGCGGCGGACTCCTCGACCCCGGCCGTCACCCGGGCCAGGAACGCGGCCCCGAGCGCACCACCCTCGGGCACCGCCACGACGTCGACCGGCAGGCCGGTGCAATCGGCCAGCGATTGCACCCACAACCCAACCCGGGTGCCACCACCGGTGGCCACGATGCGCCGGGCTCTTGCCCCGGCGAGCTCCAGGTGGTGGCGGACCACGAACCCCGACGCCTCGAACGCGGCCCGCCGGAGCTCGGCCGGGCCATGGGTGAGGTCCAGGTCGTGCAGGGAGGCCCGCCGCGACGGGTCGTGCAGCGGGGTGCGCTCACCCCGCACGTAGGGCAGCCAGACGGGGACCCGCTCCGGGTGCTGTGCCGGTTCGCGGCTGCGGACCAACAGCCGGTCGGCCCAGTCGAGGAACAGCCCACCGGCGTTCGACGGTCCACCGACGAGGGTCTTGCCGGGCGCGGTGTGGGGCACGGACCACAGGCCCGGCACCTCGCGCCAGTCGGGCAGCACCGCCCAGGTGATGAGGGTGGTGCCGAGGATGACCAACACGTCTCCGTCGTGGTCGGCGCCGGCGACGAGCTGCTCGGCGAGGGCGTCGACGGTCCCGGGGCCGACCAGCGCGCCACCGACCGAGCCGATGGCCTCGTTCCCCGCCACCACCCGGGGGAGCTGCTGGACCGACGCACCGGCCTCGGCCGCCACGGCCGGGTCCCACGCGGTGTAGTCGTAGAGGGGGTGGGTGGTGATGGCCACCACCGCGTCGATGGCCCCGATGCCGCACAGGGCGTGGTTCGCCACCGCCTGCGCCGGCCAGTAGCCGTGAGCCTGCGGCGCCTGCCGCGCGCACCAGCGAAGGAACTGGAGCAGCTCCCCGCTCTCGGCCGGGCTCTTGCCGGTGACCGGCCCGCCCCGCACGTCGCCGTAGAGCAGACCCGGGGTGAGGGCCCGGCCCCGGCGGTCGACGGCGCACAGCGAAGGGACGAAGGCGGCGACGTTCACCGCGGCCACGTCGAGGCCCGCGCTCACCTCCCGATAGGCGGCTCGGACGTTGCGCCGCCAGGCCCGGTCGGCGTCGTGCTCGAAGCGGTCCGGCTCGGGGGACCGAACCTGGTGGACCACCCGAGCCCGGGCCAGCACGCTGCCGTCGTCGTCGACCGCCACCGCCTTGACCGAGGTGGTGCCGATGTCGAGTCCCACGGTGACCGTCATCGCCCACCCCTCCTCCGGCGTGCAGGTCCCGCTCCGCGGTTTCCTGACGATGATGTCAGGTTCGAGGGTACGCTACCCACCCGTGCCGACCTACCAGCCGGGCGTGCTCGGCCCGCTCCCCCGCGACCCCGACCAGAAGTTCTGGGACCCCGAGATGCAGACCATGTCTCGGGAGCAGCTCGAGGCGTTGCAGCTCGAGCGGCTGCGCACCCTCGTGGACCGGGCGCTCACCATCCCCGTACCGCTGTTCGCCCGCAAGCTGCGGGAGGCGGGGATCGAGTCCGGCGCGGACCTCACCAGCGTCACCGACGTCAACCTCATCCCCACCACCGTCAAGCAGGACCTGCGCGACGCGGAGGCCGCGCACCCCCCGTTCGGCGATTACCGCTTCACCGATCCCCGGGAGTGCGTGCGCCTGGGCCAGAGCACCGGCACCACCGGCACCCCGACGATCGCCCTGTTCACCCGCAAGGACATCTGGATCGAATACGAGTCCGCAGCCCGGGTGTGGTGGCGCAACGGCTGGCGACCCGGCCAGATCGTCACCCACGCCCACCCCGCGTACCTCTATGGGGGTGGGGTGATGCTCTCGGGCAGCCTCGAGTACTTCGGGGCGCTGAACCTGTGGGTCGCGCCGCCCGACACCGACGAGCTGGCCGAGCAGGGCATCCGCATGTGGCAGCGGGTCCGCCCCGACGTGTCGATGGTGGCGTTCAGCCTGGGCCGGTTCCAGGAGGTGGCGGCGAAGATGGGCCTCGACCTGGCCACCGACGTCGGCCTGCCCTCGTTCCAGTTCCGGGGCATGGGCGACAAGGGCATGCCGATGATGACCGCCGGCCTCGAGTGCTACGCCTACTCGTCGGGTCCGTGCGGCGAGGCACCGGGCGGCCACATCCACGAGGACTGGGCCATCGTCCAGGCCATCGATCCCAAGACCGGCCGCGACGTGCCCGACGGGGAGTGGGGCAACCTGGTGGTCACCACCCTCGACCGGGACAACGGGCTGCTGCGCTACGACCTGGAGGAGGCGGCGGCGATCGTGCGCGATCCCTGCCCGTGTGGCGAGACCACCGTCCGGGGGTTCTGGGGCGGGCGGTTCAAGGACTTCCTCGACTGCCAGGGCCACTACTTCCAGGTCAGCGAGGTGGAGCGGGCGCTGCGGTCGGTGCGCGAGGTGACCGTTCCGTCGCTCGAGTACGTGGTGGTCAAGCCCACCGACCCCGACGCCGCGCTGCAGGTGCGGGTCGAGCTCGACCAGGGCGAACCGGCCGAGGTGGCCACCCGGTGCGAGGCGGCGATCCGGGAGCGCCTCGGGGTCGAGGCCAGGGTGGAGGTGCTGCCTCGCGAGTCCCTCGCCCGCTCCGGCTACAAGGCGGTCCGGTTGGTCGAGCGCTGACCGGCGGGCGCGGCACCGGCCCCCAGGGCGCGGATCCAGGCCGGTGAGGGCACCTGGAAGGGACGGAAGCGCACCACCCGGCCCGCGGCCTCGTCGTACAGCAGGGCCTGGGTGGGTGCAAGGGTGGCCGCGGCTGGGCTGTCGACCAGGCTGACGGCGTCCTCCGCGGGCATGGGACCCACGGCCCGCAACGTGAACCGGCGCTGGACACCAGGCGCGAGGCGATCGGCGACCGCGGCGGCCGAGCTGGCCCGGATGATGGTGTGCACCCCCCAGGGCGGGCCGGCCGAGACCAGGGCCTCGAGCAACGCGGTCACCTCCCCGCCGTCCGGATCGAGGTCACGAGCCAGGTCCACCCCGTTGAGCACCACCAGCACCGGTGGCTCCCCGGTGGAGCGGCCCTGCTTGCGCCGCACGACCTCGCGGGCCGCTCGCTCGATGGCGGCGTCGAGCTCACGCGAGCGGGACACCTGCACCCGGGCCAGGGCCCCGAGCGCGGCGAGCAACTCCCCGAAGCCCGATTCCAGGGGGAGGCAGTCGATCGCCCGGACCTCGAGCTGATGCCCGTGGACCGCGGCGGCGGACAGCAGCGCCGCAGCCAGCATCCCGTGGCCGGCCTGCTCCTCGGCGGTCACCACCAGCAGGTTGGCGCCGGGCTCCCGCCGGAGCGTCACCTCGACCGGCCCGCCCAGGGTGACGGGCGCGCCCACCCACACGGACAGCTCGGCATCGCCGGGACTGCGCTCGCCGCCAGTGCCACCAGCGCCGCCGGCGCTGCCAGGGCCCGCGGCGCGCTCGGTGCCCGCGCTGCGGAGCTGGTCGAGCGCGCTGGATTCCAACACCGCCGGCGCGGTGCTGGAGACCACCTCGGGCCGCCGGGCCGATCCCCGCTCAGTGGCCAACTCGTCGAGGTCGCGCAGCTGCAGCAGCCGCTCCCGGGGACTGACCCGGCTCATCCGCAACCGGGTGGGCTCGGTCGAGCCAGGCCGGAGCAGCAGCGCTTCTCCCGTGCCGATGGAGCGGATCGCCGCGGCCAGGTCCTCACCGGCGCTCGGGGTCGCGAGGGCGGCGGCGTCCGCGAGCACCAGGGAGGTGCCGAGCGCATCGGGCACCCAGGCGATGGGCTCGAGCGAGTCGACCACCCGCTCCAGGGCCACCACGTGCAACCCGAGCGCCGGGCCCTCCACCACCAACCGGTTCAGGATCCGCCGGGCGTCACGAGCGATGCGGGCCGAGCCGGCGAACAGCCGGCTGGCCCCGGCCACGACCAGCAGCAAGCGGGACAGCGGCCCGCCGGTGGCGGCCCGGAACGCCTCCAGATCCCCTCGCTCCAACCCGGCGGCCCGGAGCAGGGTGTCTCGCAGGTCGAGCTCGGCTTCCACCAGCTCGAAGGCGGCCAGCCCCAGCTCAGGGTCCGCCTCGGTGGCCACCAGCCGGGCGTGCGGCAGCCTCGCCTCCCCGTAGGCCTCCAGGTCGAGCGAGTGGGAGAGGTCGGCGAGGACCAGCTCCACCTCGGCGGGCTCGTACAGCACGGTGAGCGCGGTGAGGATGGTGTCGAGTGCGTGGTCCAGCTCCTTGCCCGCACCACCGACGACGAGCGCCCCGGGCGCGCCGGCCGAGTCGAGCCACAGGGTGGCCGGCCGGCGGCCGGCCATCTGCCCCAGAGGGATCGACACCCCGAGCCGGGCGTCCGCGCACCACCAGCTCGACGGGTCCGCCGGGTCGACGGACCGGCGCACCTGCGGCAGGTCGTCGCGGGCCGCCCGCTGGCGGGCGTGCTCGACCATGGCGAACACCTCGGCGTGACCGAGCGGGGTGTGCGCCCGGCGCCGGGCGTGCTCGCCCACCAGGGTGACCACCCGCTCGCCGACCCCGGCTGCGGGCCCGTCACCGCCGGACGGTGGGCAGGGCTCGAAGCGGAACCGCCAAGCGCCGGTGCGGTGGGTGTCGACCGTGAAGCCGCCGGCGTCGTGGCGGCAGGTGCGCAGCCCGGGCAGGGCGGCCTGGCGGCTCCGGGCCCGTACCGCGGGGTCCCGCAGGACGATGGTGTGGACCCCGCACCGTGGCCCGTTCTCGGCGAGCGGCCCGAGCAGCTCCAGGGCCCGCTCGGTCAGGCCGGTGGGGTAGTCGGCAATCACCAGCAGACGGTAGGGCTCGATCACCTCACCGAGGTCGAGATGGGCGTCGGTGATGCTCGGGTAGCGGCCCTGCAGGTGGGTGGCGATGACGTGCTCGACGTGGCGGGTGAGCTCCTCCAGGCATTCCTCGATCTCCTCGGGGGTGACCCGCACGCCGCCGCAGACCAGCGCCGGGTCGAACTCGGCCAGGGCCAGGAAAGGGGCGAAGGTGTCCCCGAGGCCTTTGGGGTCGGCGAGCGCCAGGCGGACTCCGCCCGGCGGCACCGCGGCGAGCACCCGGGTGAGGATGCCCTGCACCCCGGCCACGGCGTCGGCCCGCCGGGTGCCGGTCTCCACCAGCAGGCCCAGCCCGTCGCGTAGCGACCCGAGCCAGGGGATGGTGGTGTCGGGCAGTTCCTCGTGGACCAGCGCACCGAGCCGGATCCACGGTTGGGGTGCCTCGGTGGGGGTGAGCGAGGCCCACCGGGGGTCGTCCCACGGGGCGCCCGGCACCGGCAGGGCCTGGGCCAGGCGGTCGAGGTCCCGCTGCAGGATCATGGTGCCGATCTCGAAGCTGGCCCGGGCCTCGGTGCCTTCGGCCACCAGCTCGTTCTCGGTCTCGGAGATCAACCGTTGCCGGGTGCGCTCGGCCTCCTGCTCCATGAGCTCCAGCCGGGCGGCCGCGGCGTTGAGCAGCACCCCGATCTCGGGCAACCGGATGGTCCCGGTGATCCCCCGGGCCAGGCGCAGCTCCTCCTCGAGGCGAGCGATCAGGCGGTCGAAGCCGTCGGGGCGATCCCGGTCCTCGGTGCCGAGGGTGGCCGGGCGGGACAACGCGGTCTCGAGCACGTCGGGCTTGCCCTTCCGGGCTGCGAGGTCCCGGGCGTCGCGATACAGCTCGGCCAGGCGCTGCGTGCCCTGCTCGACCGCGGCCTGCTGGGCCCGCCAGCGGGCCTCGATGCGTTGCTGCTCCTCGGCCTGGTCCCGCTCGAGGCCGGCCACGTCCGCGTGGAGGGTGTCGAGCAGGTGCGAGGTCCGCTCGAGCAGCTCGTCCACCACCGCCAGCGGGTCGGCGTCGAGCGCACCGGGCTCGTCCCCCACCCGTTTGGGGAGCGGGGGGAGCTTCGCGTCGGCGGTGTCAGGGTCGGGCAGGTTGGTGAGCGCGTGGGTCATTCGGACCCTGTCCGATACTGCACGGAGCCGATATCGGCAGATCCGATGGCCGAGCTGAGTGATTGGCGGACCGGTTCAGCCGATCGCGCCGGTCAGCCGATGGCGCCCGGAACCATCCGGATGTTGATGGGGTACCGGTACCACTCCCCCCGGTTGGCGGCGATCGTCGCTTGGATCATGAACACCAGGGAGGCGATCCACACCACGAAGAACAGCACGAAGCCGATGAGCACGAACATGAGCACGAAGCAGACCACGTAGGCGATGAACAGCGTGATCTGGAAGTTGAGCGACTCGGCCGAGTGGTGCCGGACGAACGGATCCCGCTCGCCGTTGACCAGGTAGATCACCAGCGGGGCCAGGAACCCGGCGAAGATCGCCAGCAGGTGCGACAGCATGGCGAGGGTCTTGGGGTCGCCGCCGGAGCCGGGGGCAGGGG
>NZ_DAIUCK010000094.1:0-12865 GCF_036846205.1 Rhabdothermincola sp.
GGAGCGGACGGTCGCCGTGACCCTCGCTAGCGTGGCCTGATGCTCGAGAACTACCGGGTGGTCGAGTTGGGGGTCTGGGTGGCCGGGCCGTCCGCGGGCGGGATCCTCGCCGACTGGGGAGCCGACGTGATCAAGGTCGAGCCGCCCGAGGGTGATCCGATGCGGCGGGTGTTCCAGCTCATCGCCGGACACGGCCGGACCGAGTCCCCACCGTTCGACCTCGACAACCGGGGCAAGCGCAGCGTGGTGCTCGATCTCAAGCACGAGGCCGACCGTCAGCGGCTGCACGCGCTGGTGAGGACGGCGGACGTGTTCCTCACCAACCTGCGGGCCGGCGCGCTGGAGCGCTTGGGCTTCGGCCCCGATGCGCTGCTGGCCGAGAACCCCCATCTGGTCTACGCCCTGGTGACCGGCTACGGCCTCGAGGGGCCCGATGCCACCCGGCCGGGCTACGACGTCGGGGGCTTCTGGGCTCGCACGGGCATCGCCGCCACCCTGGCGGCGGGCGACACCCCGCCACCGAACATCCGCGGCGGGTTCGGCGATCACGTGACGGGGCTGGCGACCCTGTCGGGCATCCTCGGCGCGCTCTTGGAGCGAGAGCGCACGGGCAAGGGGCAGCTGGTGGAGACCTCGTTGCTCCGTACGGGCGTGTACTGCCTGGGGTGGGATCTGGGGATCCAGCTGCGGTTCGGCAAGCTGGCGGGGCCGGTGGCGAGGACCGAGGAGATGAACCCGCTGGTGAACTGCTACCGCGCCGGTGACGGCCGCTGGTTCTGGTTGCTCGGGGTGGAGAGCCAGCGGCACTTCCCCAACCTGTGCCGCAGCATCGGCCGCGAGGACCTGATCGACGACGAGCGCTTCGCCGACGGCCGGGCCCGCCGGCACCACGCCGTCGAGCTGATCGCCATCCTCGACGAGGCCTTCGCCGCCTCGTCCCGCGACGAGATCGCCGCCGCCTTCGACGCCCACGGCGTGTGGTGGGCGCCGGTGCTGACCCCCGAAGAGGTGGTCGAGGACCCGCAGGCCATCGCCGCGGGGGCCTTCGTCGAGGTGCCCGAGGGCGGGGGTGCACCTGCCCACCGAGCGGTGGCCTCACCGGTGACGTTTCACGGTGGGGGCGTGCCACCGGTCGGGCCGGTGCCCGGCCTCGGCGAGCACACGGCGCAGGTCATCGGCTCGAGAGGTGGTGGTGAGGGCGTCGAGACCTAGAACCCGGGTGGTCGCTTCTCCCGGAGGGCCTGCACCCCTTCGCGGAACCCCTCCTCGGTCATCATCTCCTCCAGCAGCCGCCGGGCTTCCTCGACGGCCGAGCCGACGTCGCGGTGCTGGTCGACCCACACCTGCCTGCGGGTCTCGGCCAGGGAGCGGGGTGAGATGTGGTGCGCGAGCTCGTGCGCGTACTCGTAGGTTCTCGGTAGCAGCTCGGCTCCGGGCCACACCCGGTTCACCAGCCCCATCTCCAGCGCTTCCTCGGCCCGCACGACGCGGCTCGACAACAGCAGGTCGAGAGCCCGGCCGGCGCCGATGAGGCGGGGAAGCACCCAGGACAACCCGTACTCGGCCGGCAAGTGGAGCCGCCCGTGGGAGGTGGTCAGCTTCACGCCTGCCGCCGCGAAGCGCAGGTCACAGAAGCACGCGAGCACCAGCCCGACGCCGGCGGCCGGGCCGTTGAGGGCCGCGATCACCGGCTTGGTCAACCCGAAGTGGAACGCGAAGTCCCGGTCGAAGGACGGGTGGACCCCGAATCCCGGGGTGGCCAGCTCGGAGGTCGTGCCGGGGTCGTAGCCGCCCTTGGCGACATGGCCGTCGAGGGCGGCGGCATCCGCACCGGCGCAGAAGCCCCGCCCTTCACCGGTCACGACCACCACCCGCACCTCGGGGTCCGCTTCGGCCTGAGCGAGCAGCCACCGGTACTCGGTGTGCATCCGGCCGGTCCACGCGTTGAGCCGGTGGGGCCGGGCCAGGGTGATGGTGGCGATCCGGTCCTCCACCTGGTAGCGGGTGGCCTTCAGCTCCATCGGTCGTTCCCGGCCGCTGAGCGGCCGTCAGTCGCGGAAGTCGGCGAGCGCGGCGAGCACCGGCTCGGCCAGCTCGGGGCGGCAGATGAGAAGGTCGGGGAGGTACGGGTCCTCGTTGTTGTACACCAGCGGTGAGCCGTCGATGCGGGAGCAGTGGCACCCCGCGGCGGCGGCCACCGCCACCGGGGCGCAGGAGTCCCACTCGTACTGCCCGCCGGAGTGCACGTAGACGTCGACCTCTCCCCGGATCACGGCCATCGCCTTCGCCCCGGCCGATCCCATCTCGACCAGCGTGGCGCCGAGGCGATCGGCGAGGAACGTGGCGGCCTTCGGGGGCCGGGTGCGGCTCACCACCAGCCGGACGGGGCCGCCGGAGGGGGGCGCGAGCGTGGCCGGCGGGTCGGTCCCGAGCACCACGTCCAGGGCCGGCAGCGCCACGGCGCCGGCCACCGGTGCGCCGTCGATGGTGAGGGCCACGTGGACGGCCCAGTCGGTGCGGGGCGGCTCGCCGAACTCGCGGGTGCCGTCGAGGGGGTCGATGATCCACACTCGGGAGGCGTGGATCCGAGCCGGATCGTCCTTGGACTCCTCCGACAGCACCGCGTCGCCGGGCACCGCCTCGGCCAGCCCGGCCAGCAGCAGCTCGTTCGACTGGTGGTCACCGGCCTTCCGCAGCACGGCGGGGTCGCCGCCGGGCTCATGGGACCTCCGCAGCTCGAGCAGGAGCGCGCCCGCCCGCCCGGCCAGCTCGGCGGCCAGCGCGTGATCGGCAGGGGTCGGTGCTCCGGGAGTTCGCGCCACCAAATGTTTACCTATCTGGTCGGGATTTCACGGGACTGCCCTCGTACCCTACGCTGGAGCGCCTCATGGACTACGAACTGAGCCACCTCCGCATGCTCGAAGCGGAGTCGATCCACATCATGCGGGAGGTCGCCGCGGAGTTCGAGCGTCCCGTGCTGCTCTTCTCAGGCGGCAAGGACTCCGTCGTCATGCTGCACGTGGCCCTCAAGGCGTTCTGGCCGTGCAAGCTCCCCTTCCCGGTGATGCACGTCGACACGGGCCACAACTTCCCGGAGGTCATCGAGTACCGCGACCGCACCGTGGAGCGGTTCGGTGTCCGGTTGGTGGTGGCGAGCGTCGAGGAGTCGATCCGCCAGGGCCGGGTGGTCGACGAGACGGGCCCTCGAGCCAGTCGGAACCGTCTGCAGACGACCACCTTGCTCGACGCCATCGAGGAACACCGCTTCGACGCGGTCTTCGGTGGTGGTCGGCGAGATGAGGAGAAGGCGCGGGCGAAGGAACGGGTGTACTCCTTCCGCGACGAGTTCGGGCAGTGGGACCCGAAGAACCAACGACCGGAGCTGTGGGCGCTCTACAACGGCCGCCACAAGCCCGGTGAGCACATCCGGGTGTTCCCACTCTCGAACTGGACCGAGCTCGACATCTGGCAGTACATCGCGGAGGAGAACATCGAGCTGCCGTCGATCTACTACGCGCACCGGCGGCAGGTCTTCCGTCGCGACGGCATGCTCCTCGCGGTGAGCCCGTTCGTCACCCTGATGGACGGCGAGGAGCCGTTCGAGGCGTTGGTGCGGTACCGCACGGTCGGCGACGCGAGCTGCACCGGCGCAGTTGAGTCGAGCGCGGCCGACGTGCACGCGGTGATCGCCGAGGTGGCGTCCACCCGCATCACCGAGCGTGGGGCCACGAGAGCGGACGACAAGACCAGCGAAGCGGCCATGGAAGACCGCAAGAAGGAGGGCTACTTCTGATGGCCGAGCTGCTCCGCTTCGCCACCGCCGGCTCCGTCGACGACGGCAAGAGCACCCTGATCGGTCGCCTGCTCTACGACTCGAAGGCCATCTTCGAGGATCAGCTCGAAGCGGTCGAGCGGACGAGCCGCGACCGCGGTGACGAGTACACCAACCTGGCGCTGCTCACCGACGGCTTGCGAGCCGAGCGGGAGCAGGGCATCACCATCGACGTCGCCTACCGCTACTTCGCCACGCCCAGGCGGAAGTTCATCATCGCCGACACCCCGGGGCACATCCAGTACACCCGCAACATGGTGACCGGATGCTCCACGGCGGATCTCACCCTGGTGCTGATCGACGCTCGCAACGGCATCGTCGAGCAGTCCCGGCGGCACGCGTTCCTGGCATCGCTGCTGCGGGTGCCGCACCTCGTGGTGTGCGTCAACAAGATGGACCTGGTCGATTACGACCAAGGGGTGTTCGAGCAGATCAAGGACGAGTTCAAAGCGTTCGCCACCAAGCTCGACATCACCGACCTCACGTTCATCCCGATCTCTGCGCTGCAGGGCGACAACGTGGTGCACCGCTCGGCGAACATGCCCTGGTACGAGGGCACCTCCCTGCTCCACCATCTCGAGGACGTGTTCATCGCGTCCGACCGGAACCTCATCGACGCCCGGTTCCCGGTGCAGTACGTCCTGCGCCCGATGAGTGACCAGTTCCACGACTACCGTGGCTACGCCGGCACCGTCGCTGGCGGGGTGCTGAAGGTGGGCGACGAGGTGCTCGTGCTCCCGTCCGGCTTCACCAGCCGGATCCGCTCCATCGATACCTACGACGGGCCTCTGGAGGAGGCGTTCGCGCCGATGTCGGTCTCGGTCACCCTCACCGACGACATCGACATCTCTCGGGGCGACATGCTCTGCCGGCCTCACAACCAACCCACGGTGGGTCAGGACATCGACGCCATGATCTGCTGGATGGCTGACCAGAGCCAGCTCACCCCGGGCGCGAAGTACGCCATCAAGCACACCACCCGTTCGGCACGTGCCCTGGTGAAGGACCTGCACTACCGCCTCGACGTCAACACCCTGCATCGTGACCACGACGCCCGAGCCCTGGCCCTCAACGAGATCGGGAGGGTGAGCCTGCGTACCACGGTGCCGCTGTTCTTCGACGACTACCGGCGTAACCGCACCACCGGCAGCTTCATCCTCATCGACGAGGCCACGAACAACACCGTGGGCGCCGGCATGATCCTCGGTCCCACCCAGTGAGCGGACCCGACGCCCGCACGAGCCCCAACGTCGTCTGGCACGAGAGCGCCATCCCCCGGGCGGAGCGTTGGGCGGCCGCTGGCGTGGCAGGCATCACCGTGTGGTTCACGGGCCTGTCCGGCTCGGGCAAGTCCACGATCGCGGTCGAGGTCGAGCGGCTGGTGCTCCAACGAGGTCGGCCCGCATACCTCCTCGACGGCGACAACCTCCGGCACGGCCTGAACGGCGACCTCGGCTTCTCGGCCGCCGATCGTGACGAGAACGTTCGCCGGGCCTCCGAGGTGGCGCGCCTGTTCGCCGATGCGGGGGTGGTGGCGCTGGTACCGCTCATCAGCCCCTACCGCGTCGGTCGGGACCGTGCCCGTGCCATCCACGACGCGGCCGGGCTGCCGTTCATCGAGGTGTTCGTCAACACCCCGATCGAGGAGTGCGAGCGTCGGGACCCGAAGGGCCTCTACGTCAAGGCTCGGGCGGGCGAGATCACGGGGTTCACCGGTATCGACGACCCGTACGAACCGCCGCGGTCACCCGAGCTCGAGCTCACGCCCGCCGACGGCAGCCCCACCGAGCAGGCAGAACGTGTCGTCTCGCTGCTCACGGCGCGAGGCGTACTGCCCTAGCACGGCTCGCGACCGGCCTCGCTGATCGAGGTCGGTCACGCCGCGGCGAGTGGTGTGCCGTACGGGTCGTCGGCTTCGTGGTAGCAGCGTTCGTGGTAGTGCTCGACTCGATCCCATCGGCCCTTGACGTAGACGTTGCAGATCACCTGCAGCTGCCTGGTCTTGGCCTGGAACTTCACGGGCTTCCCGCAGTAGGCGCACTCCGCGAAGCTGCCTGCTTCGATCACCCGCAGGACGGCTCGACTCTTGAACCGCCTGCTGGTCACGGTCGCAGTCGTTGCCATGCCATTCCATCGGCGGAGGGATCACACGAGCTGAGCGTGAAGGGCCGAACGGCCCAGTGCCGGATCAGCGCGAGCCGCCGCGCCCGAGCTCGATAGCCCGTTGCACGAGCTGGCGCAGCTCGGTTTCGTCGGCGCCAGCCGCGGCGAGCCGTTCGATGCGGGCCTCGACGTCGGCCGCGATCCGCTCGTCGACGCTGCCCGGCGGTCGATCGTGCGGCGCGGGTCGTGAGCTGAAGGACCCCGGCGGCGCTACCGACGTCACCAGGATCAATCCCAGCGCGGCGGCGGCCGTGATCAGACCGAACGTGATGGCCACCCCGTTGTTGTCAGCCACCGAGCCCACGATCATGCCCGCGATCCCCGTGATGAACACGACGATCACCAACCGGCGGATGAGGCGGGGGGACATCGGTGCGTCAGCTGCGGACGAGGGGCTTGTACTTGATGCGGTGTGGCTGGTCGGCTTCCGCTCCGAGCTGCTTGCGACGCCAAGCCTCGTACTCGCTGAAATTGCCTTCGAACCAGCGGACCTGCGAATCGCCCTCGAACGCCAGAATGTGCGTGGCCACCCGGTCGAGGAACCAACGGTCGTGGCTGATCACCACCGCACAGCCCGCGAACGCCTCGAGACCTTCCTCCAGCGCTCGCAACGTGTCGACGTCGAGATCGTTGGTCGGCTCGTCGAGCAGCAGCACGTTGCCACCGCTCTTGAGGACCTTGGCCAGGTGGACGCGGTTGCGTTCTCCTCCCGAGAGCACCCCGACCTTCTTCTGCTGGTCGGAGCCTTTGAAGTTGAACGACGCCACGTACGCCCGGCCGTTCATCTCGCGGTTGCCCAGCCGGACGATGTCGGCGCCGTCGGTGATCTCCTCGTAGACGGTGCGGTCGGGATCGAGTGCATCGCGTGACTGGTCGACGTAGGCCAGCTCCACGGTCGGTCCCACTCGCAGCTCACCGCCGTCGGGCTGCTCGGCGCCGGTGATCATGCGGAACAGCGTCGTCTTCCCGGCGCCGTTCGGACCGATCACGCCGACGATGCCCGCCCTGGGGAGCGAGAAGCTGAGGTCCTCGATGAGCAGGCGGTCCCCGTAGCCCTTGCGGAGGTGGTCAGCCTCGATCACCACGTCGCCGAGCCGGTGGCCTGAAGGAATGAAGATCTCGAGGGTGTCCGGTCCCCGATCAGCGGCCTGCGAGTCGGCGAGGAGCTGCTCGTAGGCGTTGAGGCGTGCTCGCCCCTTCGCCTGCCTCGCCTTGGGGGCCATTCGCACCCATTCGAGTTCGCGCTCGAGGGTGCGGATCCGCTTGGAGTCGGCCTTCTCCTCGCGCCGGAGCCGCTCTTCCTTCTGCTCGAGCCATGAGCTGTAGTTCCCTTGGAAGGGGATGCCCCGGCCGCGGTCGAGCTCGAGGATCCAGCCCGCGACGTTGTCGAGGAAGTAGCGGTCGTGGGTGATGGCCACCACCGTGCCGTGATAGTCGCGCAGGAATCGCTCCAACCAGGCCACCGACTCGGCGTCGAGATGGTTGGTGGGCTCATCGAGCAGGAGCAGGTCCGGGCGCGACAGGAGTAACCGGCAGAGTGCCACTCGGCGACGTTCCCCGCCCGACAACGTCGTGACGTCCGCGTCCGGAGGTGGGAGGCGGAGCGCGTCCATGGCGATGTCGATGGTGCGTTTCAGGTCCCACGCGCCGGCCGCCTCGATCTTGCGCTCCAGCTCGGCCTGCTCCTCACCGAGCTGCTCGAAGTCCGCGTCAGGATCGCTCCAGCGGGCGAGCACCTGGTCGTAGCGTTCGAGGAGGGTGGCCGTCTCCCCGAGCCCGTCCATCACGTTGCCGAGGACGTCCTTGTCGGGATCGAGGTGTGGCTCCTGCTCGAGCAGACCGACGGTGAATCCGGGCGTCAGACGGGCTTCACCGGTGAAGCCGTCGTCGTGGCCGGCCATGATTCGCAGGAGTGATGACTTACCCGAACCGTTGGGACCGATCACCCCGATCTTGGCCCCCGGGTAGAACGACAAGCTGATGTCCTTGAGGACCTCGCGGTCGGGCGGATAGAAGCGGCTCACCTTGTGCATCGTGAAGATGAACTGCGCGTTCATGCGGCCGAGGTTACCGATCCCTTCGTGGGCGACGGAAAGGCGTGGCGAGAACGGGAGCAGCCCCGCCGCGGTCGGCGGGGCTGCGTCGTCGAGGTCTCCGACCGGAGCGGAGCAGGACTAGCGGCGGCGGGCCGGAGCCTTCTTGGCTGTGCGCTTGGCGGTGGCCTTCTTGGCCGGAGCCTTCTTCGTGGCCTTCTTGGCGGTGGCCTTCTTGGCTGTGCGCTTGGCGGTGGCCTTCTTGGTGGTCCGCTTGGCAGTGGTCTTGCGCGCCGCCGCCTTCTTGGCCGGAGCCTTCTTCGTGGCTTTGCGCGCAGGAGCCTTCTTCGCGGCCCGCTTCGCGGTGGTCTTCTTGGCTGCTCGCTTGCTCGCAGCTTTCTTTGCTGGTGTCACCTGCGCCTCCTCGGCGTGTTGGTCTGCTGTGAAAGTTGTAGCAAGGAACGATGCGCCTGTGTTGGTTTTCGTCGTTCCGCCTTCGGTCTCACGTGCCCTCGCGCGAGCGATCCATGACTCATGGGTTTCCTCACTCGTCTCTTCGCGACGAGGTTCACCCGCGCGATCGCGCGTCGCGACGAGTGCGAGATCGACACCCCGCAACGCCGCGTCGATGGTGTGCACGGCAAAGGTGCGCGTCTCGCCGATCTGGAGCACATCGCGAGCCGATCGTGGTGGCGGGTCCCCCATGAGACGGAGCGGCACGTAGCAGGTGACGCCCTCGGTCTCCACGTACGCGCCGTGAGAGGAGAACCGTGTGACCGTTGCATCGAGCACCGAGCCGACCGGATGCCGTGCGACGAACTCGATGAACGGCAACACGGGGTTGATCGCCTCGGATGGCTTGGACCGCTTCTTGCGGTTGCGTTTGGCGGCCTTCTCCTCGTCCTTCTCCGCGACCTTCGCCGTCTCGGTCCCCTTGGAGGGCTTGGTGGCCCGCCCGTCCTTCTTCCCCTCCCGCTCCTGCTGGTCGCGGGCCTTCCCCTTGGCCTTGCCAGCCTTGTCCTTGGCTCCCTTCACGGCTCGCCTGCTGGCGGGTCCCCGGACGGGCGTGCGCAGCAGGAAGACCCAGCCGACACCAGGGACGGGTTTGCCGCCGACCAGCCGGCCCTCGTCGAAGAGCCACTCGTGTTGGCCGTGGAACTCCTGGAATGAGTCGTTGGAGAGGATGGTGGCGTCCGCCTTGTCCGCGATCTGGAGGATGAACGCGTCACCCCGCCCGATCGCCCCGGCGGGAGCGGTGATGAGCTCCCCGGATGACACCGCGTCGTCGAACGCGGCGCGCTCGGACGGGTCGATACGGTGCCCGAAGGTCGCGTCGACCACTACGGTGACGATGTCGGAGGGATGCTCGGCCATGAAGGCCCGCACCGCCTCGTCCAGCTGGCGGAGGCTGGGGGTCGAACGGCCTTCGGTCGCGATGTTGGAGCCGTCGACCACCACATGCGGTCGGATCATCGATTCGTGTGTTCCCGGGTCGTGGTCCTGCCCACGGGCAGGCGTGATGAGGTGGATTGGCTGGCCCCATCGCGAACCGACGCGCGTCGCACCCGGTGGGCCGAGCGGTCCGGATCGCCAACGGCGGCCATGTCGAGCCCGCGGGCATCGACCATCGCAGCCTACGCTCCTCGACGTGGAAGGTACGAATGCGCGCGCCGAAGGCGAAGTCGTCGAGCTGCTCCAGCAGCTCATTCGCAATGCCTGTGTCAACGACGGCAGGGTCGAGTCCGGACATGAGGAGCGCAGCGTGCGCACCTTGACCGACTACCTGGAAGGACCCGGTCTGCACCTGGAGCGTTTCGAGTCCGCGCCGGGCCGGCAGAGCCTGGTGGCCCGCATCGAAGGCACGAGACCGGACGCGCCGACGCTGCTCCTCATGGGGCACACCGACGTGGTGCCGGTTCACGAGGAAGGTTGGCGGGAGGACCCCTTCGGTGGCGAGCTGATCGACGGTGAGGTGTGGGGCCGTGGTGCGGTGGACATGCTCAACCTCACGGCGTCGATGGCGGTGGCCCTGAAGCAGCTGGCACGCGAGGGCTTTCGTCCGGAGGGGACACTCGTGTACCTGGCGGTCGCCGACGAGGAAGCCCATGGCACCTACGGCGCCGGCGATCTCGTCGCGAACCACTACGACGCCGTGCGGGCTGACTACGTCATCACCGAGTCCGGAGGCATCCCGATCCCCAGCCCCGCGGGATTGAAGCTGCCGATCATCGTGGGGGAGAAGGGGCTGTACTGGTGCCGGCTACGCATCAGCGGGACTCCAGGCCATGGCTCGCAGCCCTACCGTACCGACAACGCGTTGGTGAAGGCCGCCCAGGTGGTGCAGCGCCTGCACGAGTTCCGCCCGGAGACGCGCATTCACGACGTGTGGCGCCGGTTCATCGAGAGCATGGGCTACCCGGACGAGATCACCGAGCCCTTGCTCTCGTCGGACGGGTTCGAGTCGCTGATGGAGTCGCTGCCCGTGGGCATGGCTCGCCAGTTCCACGCGTGCACGCACCTGACCATCGCGCCCACCGTCGTGCAGGGTGGCGACAAGATCAACACCATCCCTCACACGGTCGAGCTCGATGTGGATGTGCGTACCCTCCCCGGCCAGACGATCGAGGAGGCTCGGGCCGCTCTGGTCGAGGCGCTGGGCGAGCTCGCCTCCTCGGTGGAGCTCATCACCCTCCAAGCCATCGAGTCGACGTCCTCGCAGATCGACACGCCATTGTGGGATTCGCTCTCACGGGTGACCCAGCAGTGGTATCCGGGTAGCGAGACCGTTCCCTACCTCACGGTCGGGTCCACCGATGCCAAGTACTTCCGGGGCAAGGGTGTGACGAGCTACGGGTTCGGACTGTTCAGCCGGAAGATGACCTTCGAGGATTACGGCTCGATGTTCCACGGGGACAACGAGCGGGTCGATGTGGAGTCGTTGTCGTTGTCGACCGCGCTCTGGACCCAGGTGGCCCGGGACCTGCTCGGCTGATCGACCGTGATCCGCGCCGTGCTCTTCGACTTCGGCGGGGTGATCCTCTCGTCGCCGTTCGAGGCCTTCGCCCGGTACGAAGCCGAGCACGGGCTTCCGGACGGCTTCATCCGGCGGGTGAACGCGACCAACCCCGACACCAATGCCTGGGCGCAGCTCGAGCGCCGCGAGATCACCGTCGAGGAGTTCTGTGCGCGGTTCGAGGCTGAGGCCGCGGACGCCGGGCACCGCCTGGACGCTCGAGAGGTCCTGGCCTTGCTCGGCGGGGAGCTGCGCCCCGAGATGGTGGAGGCGGTTCGCCGGTGTTCGGAGCATCTGCTCACCGGGTTGCTCACCAACAACTTCGTCACCGTCGATGGTCACGTCGACCGCGAGAGCGAGATGGGCGCGGTGCTCGCCTTGTTCGACGTGGTGATCGAGTCGAGCAAGGTGGGCGTTCGCAAGCCGGACCCCCGGTTCTACGAGCTGGCCTGCCGTGAGCTCGGCATCGAGCCGGGCGAGGCCGTCTTCCTTGACGACCTCGGGGTGAACCTGAAGCCCGCTCGCGAGATGGGTATGACCACGATCAAGGTGGTCGACCCGCGCCGGGCCCTCGCCCAGCTCGAAGCTGTAGTGGGCTTCGCCCTCCGCTGATCACCGCCCCTCTTCGCGAACTGGCATGCCAAACGCGTGCTCTGGCACGCGTTTCCGCTGCCGGTTCGCGCCTCTTCGCGAACTGGCATGTCAAACGCGTGTCAGGGCACGCAGATCAGCTGCCGGTTCGTGGCCAGGCCGATGCCCGCGCCCGGCGCACTCTCTCGACCACCTCCTGCGGGCGGTGCCACAGCTCGAACTCGGTGATGCGGACCACGAGCCAGCCCGCGGCCTCGAGCGCGGCCTGCCGGGCCGCGTCGGCTCGACGGTCGCTGATGCTCGTGTGGTGCAGGTCGCTGTCGATCTCGACGATCACCCGTGCCTCGTGGTCCACGAAGTCGACTCTGCCCAGCCAGTCCGCGCCGCCGAGATCCACCTGGCGCTCCATCGGCGCTTGGCCATCCTCTCGGAGGAGCTTCTCGAACCGTGCCTCGAGCGCGCTGTCCGGCGGCTGGTAGTCGGGACCCCGTTCCGCCAGCAGCGCGCGCATGATCCGAATTCCCGGACGACCACGACGGCTGAGATCCCGGAGCGTGCGGTCGAGCAGCCGACCGGTGACCAGGCGGTGAGACCACGCGTGGTCGATCAGGCGTTCCAGACGTCCTGGCGAGACGTGTGGGGCGAGGTCGAACAGCGTGCGGGCCGGGGTGGTGATCCGCAAACCATCGAGGATGGCCACGTGTTCATCGGGGAGGGAGCGGGTGTGATGAACGACCCCCAGCCGCGACGGCGGATAGGTGCCATCACGAAGTCGCAACACCTGGATCGGCTCGACCCGGTAGCCGGGAAGACCCCAGTGCGCTGCGGCCGTCTGGTGTGAGAGCGCGGCGGTACCGCCACACTCGAGCAGGACCGCCCACTGACGTAGCTCGGTCGTCATCGGCACGCCCCCCAGGCAGAGCACCCGCGGTGCCACCCGGTGCAAGCGTCCGGTGCGGACCCGATGGTCGAGCGCCGATCGGCTCGCGCCGAGGGCCTGAGCCTGGTCGGTAGTGAACAAGCAGTGCTGGCGCGCCGCCAGCGAGCGGAGATCCTCGTCGAGTGACATCTCCACCTCCATGTCGTCTCGCCTTGCGAAGCGGCGAACTGGCAGAGGTTCTGCGTGCCAGGGCACGCGTTTGACCGGCCGGTTCGCGAGGGGGTGGCGAACTGGCAGGGGTTCTGCGTGCCAGGGCACGCGTTTGACCGGCCGGTTCGCGAGGGGGTGGCGAA
>NZ_DAIUCK010000095.1:0-12543 GCF_036846205.1 Rhabdothermincola sp.
GGCCGTGGGTGGTCATCGAGACGGTGGGGGTGGGGCAGGTCGAGGTGGAGGTGGCCAGCGAGACCGACACCACGGTGGTGGTCCTCAACCCCGGTTGGGGTGACGCGGTGCAGGCCAACAAGGCGGGCTTGATGGAGGTCGCGGACGTCTTCGTGATCAACAAGGCCGACCGCCCGGGTGCGGCGGACACCCGGAGCGACCTCCAGCAGATGCTCGAGCTCTCGTCTCCCGACGGCTGGTCGCCACCGATCATCGACACCGTCGCCATCACGGGCGAAGGGGTCGACGAGCTGTGGCGCGCGCTGGGCGAGCATCGGGACTGGCTGTCCCGTAGCGGCCGGCGGGACCGGCGCCTCACCGAGCGGGCGTCGCGCGAGCTGCACGCCGTCGTCGCCGCCCGGCTGGCCGAGCAGGCTGAGCAGCTCGGGAGCGACGCCCTGTTCGACGAGCTCGTCGGGGCGGTCGTGGCCCGGGAGCTCGACCCGTGGACCGCCGCCGATCGGCTGCTGGCGGCGGGAGCCTGACCGTCAGCTCTCGCGGCCGACGAGCGCGTCGCGGATCTGGGTGAGCAGCTGCACCTCGGTCTCGGCCGGCTCCTGCTCCTCTTCCTCGGCCTTCGATCGCAGCTTCTGCAGTGTGTTCAGACCCTTGACCACGAGGAACATGGCCACCGCCACGATCAGGAAGTTGATGACCGCGTTGATGAACGCCCCGTAGACGATGTCGGTGCCTCGGATCCGGATCGACAGTGCGCCGAAGTCGGGCTGGTCGAACAGCGCCGCCACCAGCTGCATCAGGATGCCCTGGGCGAACGCGTTGACCACCTGGGTGAAGGCGGCCCCGACCACGACCGCCACCGCGAGGTCGACGACGTTCCCCCGGGCGATGAACTCCTTGAACTCCTTGAACACGGCCCTCTCCTCTCTCCTCCGGATGTGTGAGGGTCGCCCGCAGTCTGGCAGCGGGTGAGCGCGGCGACCGGGCCGGGCAAGCCGTGGGGGCGAGGGCAGTACGGTGACGGCCATGACCGACGCTCCTCTCGTCCACCTCGACCGGCGCCCCGACGGCGTGGCGGTGATCCGCCTCGACAACGGCAAGGTGAACTCGCTGTCCACCGCCCTGCTCGGGAAGCTGCGGGCGGTGATCGCCGAGTTGGAGGCGGACCTGCCGGGCGCGGTGGTGGTCACGGGCAACGATCGGATGTTCGCGGCGGGCGCCGACATCGCCGAGTTCGGCGGCCCGGAGGAGGCCCGCCAGATCGGCGCCGCGTTCCTGGACGCCCTGAACGCGCTGGCCGACCTGCCCCGGGTGACCATCGCCGCGATCGCCGGCTACGCCCTCGGCGGTGGTTGCGAGCTGGCGCTGGCCTGTGACCTGCGATTCGCGGCCGAGAGCGCCCGGTTGGGGCAACCGGAGATCCTCCTCGGCATCATCCCCGGCGGGGGAGGGACCCAGCGGCTGGCCCGGCTGGTCGGCCCGTCGCGAGCCAAGGACCTCATCTTCACGGGGCGGCACGTGCCGGCCGAGGAAGCCCTCGCCATGGGCCTGGTCGATCGGGTCGTCCCCGCCGGGGAGCTGCTCGAGACCACCCTCGGGTACGCGGCCGAGCTGGCCCGGGGGCCTGTGGTGGCGCACGGCTTGGCCAAGCGGGCCATCGACCGCGGCCTCGACATCACCCTCGACGGCGGGTTGCAGCTCGAGCAGCAGCTGTTCGTCGAGGTGTTCACCACCGAGGACAGCCGTATCGGGGTGGCCAGCTTCCGGGAGCACGGCCCGGGCAAGGCGACCTTCACCGGACGCTGAGCGCGGCCGTTCATCCGGCGCCCTCGACCCCCGATTCGTCGCCGGCGCCGGTAGCGTCGAGATCGTGACCACCGGAATCGTCACCTGCTACCGGCACCACGACCGGCGCGCTGGCGTGACCTGCCAGCGGTGCGGCCGGCCGATCTGCCCGAGCTGCATGGTGCCGGCCTCGGTCGGCTTCCACTGCCCCGAGTGCGCCCGGGCCGGTGCGCAGCAGGTCCACACGATGCGCAGCCTCCGCGCCCCCTCCGGCGGGCCGGTCGTCACCCAGGTGCTCATCGCCCTCAACGCCGTGGTGTTCCTCGCCGATCTCGTGGCGGGAGGCGCGGCGTCGCTGTGGGCGTCCTCCTACAGTCGCATCAGCGAGTGGGGGCTGCTGGTCGGCGCGGCACTCGGCAGCAACGGGCAGCCGATCGGGGTCGCCGACGGCCAGTGGTGGCGGATCGTCACCAGCGGCTTCCTCCACGCCGGGCTGGTCCACATCGGCATGAACATGCTCGTGCTGTGGATCCTCGGCTCCCAGCTCGAACCGGCCCTGGGCCGGGCCAGGTTCCTGGCCCTGTACCTCACCAGTCTCGTCGCTGGTGCCTTCGGGGTGCTGCTGGTCTCACCCACCTCACCCACCGTCGGCGCCTCCGGGGCCATCTTCGGCCTGCTGGGTGCGGCGTTCGCGGCGCAGCGGGCCCGCGGCATCGATCCGTGGCGGTCGGGCCTCGGCGGCCTGCTCATCTTGAACCTGGTGATCACCTTCGCGGTGCCCGGCATCTCGGTCGGGGGGCACGTCGGGGGGTTGCTCGGCGGGCTCCTGGCGGGGTTCGTGGTCTTCCGCCTCGACGAGCGCACGCGGTCCGCGGTCCCGGCCGTGGTCGCGTGCGCGGCGATCACCGTGGTGCTGTGGGTCGGGTGCCTGTGGGCCGCCAGCCACTGGGCCGATCCGGTGCTCGGGTTCCTGTCATCGCGCTAGCGCTCGATCGACGCGCTCAGCCTTCGATCAGCCGTTTCAGGTTGCGCAGGTTGCGGGCCCAGATCAGCCGCAGCACCTCGCCCCCCAGCACCGCCCCGAGCGCACCGCCGAGCCACCAGGGGAAGCGCAGGTCCTCGCGCCAGCTGAACCGGGTCCGGCCGCCGGGCAGGCCACGCAGCGTGAACCGCCCCCGGCCGGTGACCACCCCCACGTGCGCGACGCCCATGGCCCGCCCCGGCCGCCACTCGGTCACCTCCATGCGGTCCACGAGCCGGAACGGCCCGACTCGCGTATCGCAGTCGAACGTGGTGCCGACCCCCCGCCGGCGGGCAGAGGTGAACCGGATCGCCTCGGCGTCGGCCATCCACTCGACGTGCGAGCCGATGTCCTCGATCGCCCGCCACACCACCCCTCGGGGCGCATCGATGGTGACGGCGACACGGATGGCGGGCACCTGCTCATGGTAGGGAAGCCGGAATCGACGGTGACCGAGCGACACCGGCCCCCTCGCCGTCGGCGCGCTGGCTAGCATCGCCGCCGGGCCCCGCGGCGAGCAGCGATGCTCGCCGGCGCTCTGACAGGAGGACGAGCGGTGGCGAAGTTCGATCTGGCGGAGTTGGCGGCGCCGGCACTGGCCCGTGGCGAGGAGATCCTGGCCACGGTGCGGGTCAACTGGAACGGGATGGTCCCGCCGGCCCAGGTCACCACCGGCGCCGGACTCGCCAGCCTGGGTCAGGCCGCCGAGCCGCCGAGCCCCGATCAGCTCGTGGTGTTCCCCTCGGCCAAGCAGATGGCCCTGGTGCTCACCGGTGGTCGGATCCTGGCCTGGAGCCTCGGGCTGACCGGCAAGCCGAAGCAGTACCTGGGCGAGGTCCCGTTGAGTGCCATCGCCGAGGTCCAGCTGGGACAGGTGCGCTTCGGTGGTCTGATCCGGGTGGTCATGCGCTCGACGGCCCAGGTCGACCTGGAGGTCATGCGCGGCGAGGACGGCGAAGGGTTCTTCGGGCAGCTCCACCATCTCATCGGCGGCTCGTAGGGCCGTCAGCGGGCCCGGCGCTGCCCGACCCCGGTCAGCCCCTTCGACGAGCGGCGGCGAGCTGGGGTGCGGCCTGCTCCGGGGCCACGATGTTGATCATCACCCCCGTGCCCTCCTCGAAGCCGGCCTGGCTGGTGATGTGCGGCAGGACGTGCACGTGCCAGTGGTACAGCCCCCGATCGTGGTGCGGCGCGGTGTGGAACACGAGGTTGTAGGCCACGTCGCCCACCGCCGCGTCGAGGTCGGCCAGCGCGTCCCGCAACGCCCGCCCGACCGCCACCAGGTCCGCGGGTGACGAGTGCGCCAGGTGCGGCTCGTGCCGGCGCGGCAGCACCAGCATCTCGTAGGGCACACCGCTCCAGTACGGGCAGACCACCACCAGCCGGTCGGTGGCCGCGACGATCCGGTGGTGCTCGTGCTCCTCCACCGCGATCGTCTCGCACAGCAGGCAGGTGCCGTGGTGCGCGGCGAAGCCGACGAACTGCTCCTGCTCGGCGGCGAGCTCGTCAGGCACGAAGGGGATGCCGAGGAGCTGGCCGTGGGGGTGCTCGACCGAGGCACCCGCCTCCCGGCCGTGGTTGACGATGGTCTGCGTGTAGCGGATGTCCGAGAGGCGGGCATGGTCCTCGAGGCGGTCCCGGATCGCGGCCATGACCAGCCCGGCCTGCTTGTCGCTCAGCGCCCCCCAGCCGGCGTGGTGGTCCGGTGAGAGCACGAGCACCTCGTGGATACCCACTGCTGGCGCCTCGGTGAAGATCGACCCCAGCTCGGTCACGGTGAACGGACCCCGGCCGCTGAACGCCGGGTAGAGGTTGGGCACCACCCGCACCGACCACTGGCCGTCGCGACCGTAGGTCTCGAGCGCGGGCGCGGTCGCTTCCTCGTTGCCGGGGCAGAAGGGGCAGGGCCGGTCGTCGGAGGTCTGGACGGGGAGTCGTCGTGGTGCGAAGCCACCCGGACGAGCTGCCCGCCCGACGGCGATGGTCACCCAGCGCCCGTTGAGTGGATTGAGCCTGAGCTGGCTCACGACCGGCGACGCTAGCGCGCCGGTCCGGTCCGGTAGACGACCACCTGGTGCTCGCTGCGCTCGGTGAACGGCTCGCCGGCCCACGACTCGCTCCTGCCGTCGAGAACCCACCCGGTGTCCCGGGCCAGCTCGTCGAGTTCGTCCGGGAGCAGGTAGTGCAGGCGCCACGGCCGCAGGCGCACGCCCACCTCGGTGATCTCGATGTGCTGCCCGATCACCGAGCGATCGGTGGGGTCGAGGCGGGACGCGGTGAGCACCACCCGCTCCTCCTCGATGAGGCGGACGTCGACGCCCTGCGCGACCTCGGTGGTCTCGGGGAACACGATCGTCTCGACCACGAGCAGGCCGCCGTCGCGGACCACCCGGCGGGCATCGGCCAGACACCGGCGCTGGGAGCGCTCGTCGGGGAGGTTGAACAGGGTGTTGAACGCCACCAGCACTACGCCGAACGTGCGGGCCGTGAACGGCAGGGCGGCCATGTCGGCCTCCACCGCGGCCACCCGGTCCGCTCCGGGCTTGGCCCGCAACCTGGCGAGCATGGCCGCCGACGAGTCGAGGCCGACCACCGTCAGGCCCCGGGCCGCGATGGCGAGCGCCAAGCGGCCCGTCCCCGTGCCGAGCTCCAGCACCGGCCCACCAGCGGCGAGCCCCTCGATCGCGGCCGCGCAGCTCTGCGTGCCGGGCAGGTCCCGGTACCAGTCGTCGTAGACATCCGCGAAGGCGTCGCCGTAGCTCGACGGGCGGTAGCCCTCCATGGGGCCAGTCTGGCGCGCCAGAATGAGCGGGCCCGCACGCCCGCGACGCCGGGCGCACCCGCAGGGACCGAGGAGGACGGTGGACACCGACGGGAACGCGCAGCGCCCCGCATCACCGTGGGTCGCGCCCGAGGCCGGCTCGGAGCAGCCCGGTGGCGATCGCCGCCCGCCGGTCACCACCCGGCGCCACGCTCGCCCGGAGCCGACGGTCCGGTCGCCGGTGCCGTTGCGACCGATGACCGCCTCGGACATGCTCGACGGCGCGTTCCGGGTGATCAAGCTGCGGCCGAAGCGGGTCCTGGCCGCCGCGGCGGTGGTGGTCGTGCCCCCGCAGATCGTGCTGGCGCTCGGACAGGGAGGCCTCGACCGCAACCCCTTCGCTGGCTGGCTGGGTTGGGGGAGCCTCAGCGTGGCCGGCTCCTCGACCGTGTCGAGCTGGGGGGTGCTGGCGTTCCTCGCGGGCACCCTGCTGAGCTCATTGAGCCTCTTCTTCCTCGGCGGCGTGGTCACCGCGTTCGTCACCAACTGGGTGATGGGTCAGGACATCACGGCCCGGGACGCACTGGCGACGTCATTCCGTCGAGGTGGTCCGTTCGTGGGTGCGTGGGCGATCCTGCTCGTGCCGAAGCTGATGGCGGCGGCCATGTGCTACCTGCCGCTGCTGTTCTTCGTGGCGCTGGTCGTGGTCACTGCCCCCGCGATCACCGCCGAGGGGATCGGGCCATGGGAGGGGATCCGCCGCTCTGCGTCGCTCATGGGCCGGCGGTACTGGCCTGCGGTGCTGGTCGTGTTCCTCACCTACCTGGTCGAGACCGCGCTGCGGTACTCGGGCCTGCTGCTCGGCCTGGTCACCCAGTTGCTCCCTGCGCCCGCCGACTGGATCGGTCTCGCGCTGGTCAACTCCGCGTACGGCGTGGTGGTGCAGACCGCGGTGGTGTCGGTGAGTGTGTTGCTGTACCTCGACGCTCGCATCCGCACCGAAGGTCTGGACCTGGAGCTGCAGGCCGCCGACGTGCTGCCGGCCGGGGCGTGACGTGATCGACCAGGTGCTGCGGGTCGCACCCGCCTGGGCGGTGGTCCGGGGCCTGCCGTCGCCGGGGCCCGACGCGGACGAGGCTCGCCGCCGGGCGGAGGAGATCCTCTCCCGACCCGTGTTCGAGCGGTTCCACGCGCCGCCACCGTCGCCGGGGTTCTCGCTGCCCGACCTGAGCCGGCCGGTGTCGGTGGTGGCCTGGATCGTGGTGGCCATCGTCGTCGCGGTGGTGGTGTGGGTGGTGATCCATCTCGTGCGCTCGCTGCAGCGTGAACCGGCCACACCGGAGCAGACCGGGGTCGAGGTCTCCTTCGACGAGCGCCGCCGCCGGTGGCGCGACTGGATCGGCGAGGCGGAGCGGCTCGAAGCGGCGGGAGACTGGAAAGAAGGGCTGCGGGCTCGCTACCGGGCGCTGGTGGCGTTGCTGGTCGAGCGGGGTGCCGTGCGGGATCTGCCCGGTCGGACGACCGGAGAGCTCCGGGCCGAGCTGGCGGAGCGGTTGCCACCCGCGAGTCCACCGTTCTCGTCCGCCTCCGAGCTGTTCGAGCAGGCCTGGTACGGAGCTGTGTCGACAGGCCCGGCGGAGAGCGAGCGGTTCCGGGCCCTCGCGGGTGAGGTTTCGGAGCGGGCGGGCCAGGGCGAGCAGCGGGCGCGCCGCCGGGAGCAGGTGTGATCCCCGCCGCGAGGCTGCCGGCGCGCCCGCTGCCCACCGGCGACTGGCGGTCGCTGGGCGTGGTGGTGCTGCTCGGTGCCTTCGCCGCGCTCGGCTCGTCGCTGACCTCCGTGCCCCGGGCCGCGGCCTACGAGCCGGACTCCACCGACCCGTCCGGCACCAAGGCCCTGGTGATGCTGCTCGAGTCCTTCGGTGCCGAGGTCGACGTCGTGGCCGGCGGTCCGCCCCCGGACGCGCAGGTCGCGCTCATGCTGTCCAACGTGATCGCCCCGGAAGACGAGCCGGCCGTGATGCGCTGGGTGGAGAACGGCGGGCGGTTGATCGTCGCCGATCCCTACAGCGCGCTCGCACCCCCGCCCGAGACCCGGTCCTCGCCGTTCGCCACCACCAGTGGCCGACTGCGCAAGGGGCGATGCGAGATCCCCGCGCTCGATCAGCTCGCCGAGCTCGACGTCGGGCCGAGCTACTCGCGCTTCGAGGTGCCGGCCACCATGCAGGGGTGCTTCGACGAGGGACGCGGGGCCTTCGTGGTCGCCGGTCTCCGGGGGGAGGGTTGGCTCGTGTTCCTCGGTGGTGCCGACCAGTTCACCAACTCCCTGCTCGCCGCGGCCGACAACGCGGGGCTGGCGGTGGCGCTGCTGGCGCCGCAGGAGGGGACCCGGGTGGCGATCCTCGACCCCAGCGGCGGTGTGCCGTCCGATCGCTCGCTGTTCGATGCGCTCCCCCGAGGCTTCTGGCTGGCCGTCACCCAGCTGGCGGTGGCCTTCGGGATCTACGGCTGGTTCCGGGGCCGCCGCCTCGGACCGGTCATCGTCGAGCCCCAGCCCGTGCAGATCGAGGGCTCGGAGCTGGTGAGCGCGGTCGGGAACCTCGCCCAGCTCTCACGGCGACCGGACCGCACCGCGGCGGTGCTGCGCCGGGCCTTGCACCGGGAGCTCGCTGAGCGTCTGGGGCTGGGGCGTGACGCCACCCCGGCCGTCGTGGCCGAGGTCACCGCGGCCCGCACCGGTATCGACCGAGACCGCATCGCCGCGGTGCTCGCCGGCCCGGCGGTGGTCGACGACGGGCAGCTCGTGGCGCTGGCCGGCGAGATCGATCGCATCCGCAAGGAGGTTCTGCATGAACGCTGACCCGAGGGGACCGATCCTCGCGCTCCGGGAGGAGGTGGGGAAGGTGGTGGTCGGTCAGGACGGCACGCTCAGTGGCCTCGTCGCGGCCCTGCTGGTGCGGGGCCACGTGCTGCTCGAGGGCGTGCCGGGCACCGCCAAGACCCTGCTGGTCAAAGCGCTCGCCGCGGCGCTCGACCTCGACTTCAAGCGCCTCCAGTTCACCCCCGACCTCATGCCCTCCGACGTGGTCGGCCAGGTGATCTTCGACGCGCCCGAGGGAACCTTCCGTTTCCGCCAGGGCCCGATCTTCACCAACCTGCTGCTCGCGGATGAGATCAACCGGACGCCACCCAAGGCGCAGTCCGCGCTCCTCGAGGCCATGGAAGAGCGCCAGGTGTCGATCGAGGGGTCGACCCGCCCGTTGCCCGAGCCGTTCATCGTGGTGGCCACCCAGAACCCGGTGGAGTACGAGGGCACCTATCCGCTGCCGGAAGCGCAGCTGGACCGGTTCCTGTTCAAGCTGGTCGTGGGCTACCCGTCGGCCGAGCAGGAGCAGCAGGTGCTGCGCCGCCACGACGAAGGCCTCGACCCGCACGACATCGCCGCCGCGGGGGTGCGAGCGGTGGCCAGTGCGGCCGACCTGGCGGCAGCCGCCGCCGCGATCCGCGACATCCGGGTCGACCCGGCGGTCCAGGCCTACATGGTGTCGCTGGTGCGAGCCACCCGAGAGGTGCCGTCGCTCTCGCTCGGGGTGTCCCCCCGGGGAGCCACCGCGCTGCTGCACGCGGCCAAGGCGTGGGCCTGGCTGGCGGGGCGGCCGTTCGTCACCCCGGACGAGGTGAAGGCCGTCGCCAAGCCCACGCTGCGCCACCGCATCCTGCTCCGGCCCGAGCTGGAGCTCGAAGGCGCCACCCCCGACGGTGTGCTCGACGGCATCCTGGCTTCCGTCCCGGTGCCCCGCTGATCGTGCTGGTCCCCACCCGTCGCCTGGCCGCGCTCGCCGCGCTCGCCGCGGTGGCGGTGCTCGTCCTGGGCTCGGAGACCGGGTTCTGGCTGGTCAACGGCGCGCTGGTGGTGGCGGCGGTGATCGACGGGCTGCTCGCCCCGCCACCGGCGTCGGTGCGGATCGAGCGTGAGCTGCCCGAAGTGGTCACCCTGGGTGCACGTGCTCCGCTCACCTGGACGGTGACCAACCTGGGCGCCCGGCCGGTCCGGTTGACCTTCGCCGATCAGCTCGCACCGTCCCTGCGGCCGGGCACCCGTCAGGCCCGGCTTCGGGTCGGTCCCGACCAGACGGCCCACGTCCGCACCGAGCTGGCCCCGACCCGCCGAGGCCGCTTCGAGGTCGAAGGGCTGACGCTCCGGGTCGAAGGGCCGCTGGGGTTGGCGTCGCGCCAGCGCACCCGCCCGCTACCGGCGGTGCTGCGGGTCTACCCGTCGTTCCGGTCCCGGGCCCAAGCGGAGCTGCGCATCGACAAGGCCCGCATCGTGGAGGTCGGGCTGCGCTCGGCGAGTGGGCACGGCGGCGGGACCGAGTTCGAACAGCTGCGCGACTACACGGTCGACGACGAGTTCCGCCGCATCGACTGGGCGGCCACGGCCCGGTCAGGCAAGGCGATCGTGCGCACCTACCGGGCCGAGCGGAACCAGACGGTCATCAGCCTGCTCGACAACGGCCGGGTGATGGCCGGCAGGGTCGACGGCGTCCCGAGGGTGGAGCACGCCATGGACGCGGTGATGATGCTCACCGCGGTCGCCACCCGGCTCGGTGACCGCGCCGGGCTGGTGGCCTTCGACCGCACGGTGCGGGCGGTCGTCCCCCCAGGGCACACCCGTGACCAGCTCACCCGGGTGACCGAAGCCATGTACGAGCTCGAACCCCAGCTCGCCGAGAGCGACTACCGGGGCGCGTGCACGCAGACCCTGGCCCGGTTCCGCCGGCGGGCGATGCTGGTGGTGTTCACCGACCTGGTCGAGCAGGCGGTGGGCGAGACGCTGCTGCCCGCGCTGGGGTTGATCGCTCGCAGCCACCTCGTGGTGGTGGCCGCGGTGCGCGACCCCGAGGTGGTGTCCTGGGCCCGCTCGTCGCCCCGCGATGCCTCGGAGGCGTACCGCAAGGGAGCGGCGATCGTGGCCCTCGAGGAGCGCCAGCGCACCACGGCCCGGTTGCGCGGTGCGGGCGCGACGGTCGTGGACGCACCCCCCGGGGAGCTGGCCCCGCGGTTGGCCGACGCGTACCTGAAGGTCAAGGCCACCGGCCGCCTCTGAGCTGGTCGTGCCCCTCTTCACTCCCGAACACGTCGAGCAGGGCGTGGTGCCAGGACGATGCTCACCTGCCCGAGGTGGCGACGGGGAACACGCCCGCGACGTCAGCGGGTCGCTCGCCGAGCGCGCCGGTGAGGCCCTGGGCGGCCGCCGCCCGGCCCCTCCGCCACAGGTACGCGACGAACACCGCCCAGGCGGTGAGCCCGATGCCCACCCGCACCGCCGCCGGCAGGCCGCTGCCGGTCACGAAGCCCTCGATCAGCCCCGCGGCCACGAACGTGGCCATCAGCCCCAGCGCGATCGCCGCCGCCCGCCGGCCTTCCTCGGCGACCGCCTCGCTGCGGAGCCGGTCACCGGGGGCGATCAGCGCCCACCCCACGGCCAGCCCGGCACCACCGGCGAACACGATGGCCGTGAGCTCCAGGGCACCGTGCGGCAGGATCAGGCCGAAGAAGCGCAGCGTGTCGCCCTCGCTGATCATCCACGCCGCGGCCTGACCCAACGACACCCCGTTGAAGGCCAGGATGGCGACACCCGGGACGCAGGCGATCCCACCGAGCGCGAAGGCCATGAACCCGACGCGGATGTTGTTGGTGGTCACCTGGGTGAAGAACTGCGCGCTCGGCTGCGCCGAGTAGTACTGCTCGAACTGCTGCTCGACGTAGTGCGTGCGCTCCGCCGCGCTCCCGGAGGCATCCAGCGCGGCCCGGCTGTTGAGCAGCCACACTGCCACCAGCACCGCGGGGCCGAAGAAGGCCACCGCGGCGACGGCCATGAAGCGCCGGTTGTGCCACACCGCGGCGGGGAAGGTCGTGGCGAAGAAGCCGACGATCGTCTGCGCGGTGCGCGGTCGCTTGCCGTAGATGACCTGCGCGGCGGCCGCCACCAGCTTGGTGAGGCGGGCGGTGAGGGCCGGGTCGCGGAAGTAGGTCTGCGCATAGGAGAGCTGCGCCGTGCTGCGCTGGTAGAGCGCCACCAGCTCGTCGAGCTCGCCGTCGTCCAGCGCGGCCACCCGCTGCCGGGCGCGCCGGGTCAGCTCGTCGAGGCGGACCCAGGTGGCCTCGTTGGAGCTGATGTACCGGTCGATGTCCACCCACCCGTTACGGTAGTGGCCTCCCTGCATGAGCACCGCCCAGCCCTCCGGCATCGTCACTCCCGAAGCCGTCCTCCTCGAGTTCGACACCGCCAGCGTCGGCTCACGCACCATCGCGGAGCTCATCGACCTGCTGGTGCAGGCCGTCACCCTCATCGGGGTGTGGACGGTGGCGGGCATCGTGGCCGCCTCCAGCCCGTTGCTCGAGACCGCCGCCACCATCGCCGCGCTGGTGCTCACCTTCCTCGTGCTGGTCGGCTACCCGGCGGGGTTCGAGACGCTCTGGCAAGGTCGCACCCTCGGCAAGGCGGCGCTCGGCTTGCGGGTGGTCACCCGGGAAGGCGGCCCCATCCGCTTCCGGCACGCCGCGATCCGGGCCATGTTCGGTCTGATCGAGATCTACGCGTTCCTCGGCTCGATCGCCGCCCTGTCGATCATCCTGACCCGCAACGACCAACGGGTCGGTGATCTGGCGGCCGGCACCTTCGTGTTGCGGGAGCGCCGCGCCGCCTCGCAGGCGGTGGCCGTGAGCTTCATGCCCCCGCGGGGCTACGAGGCCTACACCGCGTCGCTCGACGTGACCGCGCTGACCGAAGAGCAGTACGGCGTGCTCCGCTCCTTCCTGCTGCGTGCTCCGCAGCTCACCCTCCCGGCCCGGTACGCACTGTCGGTGCGCCTGGCGGAGCCGGTGACGAGGCTGCTGCACCACACGCCCCCAGCGGGTGTGGGGCCGGAGGCCTTCCTGGCGTGTGTGGCGGCCGCGTACCAGCGACGCCACGGCGGTC
>NZ_DAIUCK010000096.1:0-12420 GCF_036846205.1 Rhabdothermincola sp.
CCCATGATCTGTTCATCGATCCGCGGCCTCTGACCGCGATCCCATGAACAGATCCCAGGCACGCCAGCGAACTGTTCATCGATCCGCGGCCCCTGACCGCGATCCCATGAACAGATCCCAGGCACGCCAGCAAACTGTTCATCAATCCGCGGCCTCTGACCGCGATCCCATGAACAGATCCCAGGCACGCCAGCAAACTGCTCATCGATCCGCGGCCTCTGACCGCGAATCGATGAACAGAAGCGAGAAGAGAAATGCGCGGAGCCCCAGACAGGTGACCTGGGGCTCCTCGCATCATCAGCGTGCTCGGGGGGGAGGACTCGAACCCCCAACGACAGGGCCAGAACCTGTTGTGTTGCCGATTACACCACCCCCGAAGGCGGAGCGGCCATCGTACCGGTTCCCGGTCGGTGGGCCGAATCCTCCGCCCCGGAGACCGGACCTCCGCCCCCATCACCCCAGGTTGGACAGCCGGCGGTACCCGATGAGCCGACCGATCGACACCGCCACGGTCTCCCGGCCGAGGGCTGACAGGGGTGACCGTGAGGCGGTGGGCGACACCGCGGCCTCGAGGCCCACCTCGTGCGCGATCTGGCTGGCCCGCAGCGCGTGGTACGGGTCGGTCACCACCAACACCTCCGGCTCCAGCCCGGCGGCGCGGACGATCGCTGCGGAGGCCGACAGCTCCTGGTAGGAGTCCCGCCCCTCGACCTCGACCTTCAACACCTCCTCGGGCACTCCCTTACCCCGGAGGTAGTCGTAGCCGGCGAACCCCTGGGTGACCCGATCGCCCTGCTGCTTTCCGCCGGTGACGATGATGTGCCCGGCCAGACCCTGCTCCCACAGCTCGGCTGCATGGTCGAGCCGGGCCCGCAGCACCGGCGAGGGACGGCCGTCCCACTGCGCGGCACCCATCACGATGATGGCGCTCGCCGGGCGCCGGTGGTCCTGGCGCGACGCCCACCACACCTGACCGAACGTCACCCCCACGTAGACCACGAGCGCGGCCAGCAGACCGAGGGCGATGCGCACCGTCCAGCGCAGCACGGGCCGCACCCTGCTCAGAGCCGGTCGCGGGCCGCTCGCAGTCGGCGGAGGGTCTCGTCCCGTCCGAGCACCTCCAGGATGAGCCCGAGCGGGAGGCCCACCGTGCGCCCGGTCAGCGCCACCCGCACCGGGGCCTGCCACTGCTTCTTCGGCAGCCCCAGCCGGCTGCCGTGATCCGCGATGGCGGCCATGAGCGCATCCGCTTCCCAAGGCAACTCCGCGTACGCGCCGATGACGGCATCGAGCATGGCCGCCGCCTGCTCGGGGTTCTTCGCCATCGCCTTCTGCCAGGAGTCTTCGTCGAAGGGCGGGGTGTCCACGAACGCGAACGCCACGTAGGACGGGACCTCGTCGAGCTTGGCGACCCGGGTCTGGACCTCGGGCGCCAGCCGCTCGAACACCGCGGCGTCGAACCTCTCCGCGGGCCAGGCCGCCCGCTCACCGGTGACCCAGTGCGTCGAGCGGTTGACGAACTCGGTGGTGGACAGGGCCCGGATGTACTCCCCGTTGAAGTGATCGAGCTTCTTCAGGTCGAAGAAGGCGCTGGCCTTGTTCACGCTGGCCAGGTCGAACAGCTCGATGATCTCCACCATCGGGCGGATCTCGACCCCGTCGGGCGGGCCCCATCCGAGGGTGGCCAGGTAGTTGGCCATCGCCTCGGGGAGGTACCCCCGCTCGATGTAGTCACCCACCGAGACGTCGTCGCGGCGCTTGGAGAGCTTCTGGCGGCGCTCGTTCACGATCAACGGGAGATGGGCGAACACCGGCACCTCGCCGATACCGAGCGCCTGTCGCAGCAACAGCACCTTGGGAGTGACGTTGATCAGGTCCTCACCCCGGATGACGTGGGTGATGCCCATCTCCGCGTCGTCGACCGCGTTGGCCACCAGGAACATCGGCACACCGTTGGAGCGCACGATCACGAAGTCCTCGAGATCGTGGTTCTCGAAGGAGATGTGCCCCCTGATCACGTCGTCGAACGCGGTCGTGCCCTCGTCGGGGGTGCGGAACCGCACCACGTGCCCCGGCCCCGGACCCAGCCCCCGGTCGCGGCAGTGGCCGTCGTAGCCGGGCTTGCCGCCACGGGCCTCGGCCCTGGCCTTCACCTCCTCGGGCGTGCAGCTGCACCAGTACGCGTGGCCGCTCGCCAGCAGCTTCTCGGTGGCCTCCCGGTACAGCTCGGCCCGGTCGGACTGGTGGACCGGCTCGCCGTCCCAGTCGATGCCGAGCCACTCCAGCGCCCGGTAGATGATCTCGATCAGCTCCCGCTTGCTGCGCTCCGCGTCGGTGTCCTCGATCCGCAGCTTCAGCTCGCCGCCCTGCTGGCGGGCGAACAGCCAGTTGAACAGCGCGGTGCGAGCGCCGCCGATATGGAGGTAGCCGGTGGGCGCGGGCGCGAAGCGGACACGGACGGGAGCACGGGTCACCCTGCCGATGCTACCGGCCACCCTCTCGGTACGATGAGCGGCCGTGCGCGGACCGACCCTGCGATCGAGGGCGCTCGCCGTGGCGATCGCGCTGCTGCTCGTCTCGGCCTGCAGCTCGTCCCGGGCCGCCGTGGAGCCCACCCCGCCACCGACCGAATCCTCGACGACCACCACGACCGCGCCGGCGCCCAGCTATCGCACCCAGACCGCCACCGCGCAGGTGCCCGAGCTGGAGGTCTTCGCCGACTGGCCAGGTGATCCGAGCGCTGCGCCTCCGCCACCGCCGCCGCCCGCCGCCGAGCCGGCCGGAGTGCGGCCCATCCCCCGTCCGGGCTTCAACTCCGCCGGCGCCCGCAAGACCGCGAGCGGGTGGGCGTTCACCAACCCCACCTTCTACGGCAACCCCCTCACCATGGTGGTCACCGAGAACCGCGGCGACTGGCTGAGGGTCATGATCCCGGCTCGCCCCAACGGGCAGCAGGGATGGGTCCGGGCCTCGGACGTCACCCTGGGCGAGCACCAGTTCCACGGCACCCTGACCCTGTCGGACTTCACCCTGAAGGTGTGGAACGGCGAGGAGCTGATCGCGCAGACCCAGGTGGTGATCGGCCGGGACACCAGCCCCACTCCGGTTGGGCGGGTCTACATCGCCGAGAAGATCCCCCAGCGCAACGCCGGCGGTGCGTACGGCCCGTGGATCCTGGCCACCAACGCCTACTCCGAGCGGCTCGACCTCTTCGACGGGGGGCTACCGGTGATCGCCTTCCACGGCACCAACCAACCCCAGCTGATCGGGTCGAAGGCATCGAACGGGTGTGTCCGCGTGCCGAACGACGTGATCGACCTGCTGGCGCAGGTGCTGCCTCCGGGCACGCCGATCGACATCACGGCGTGACCCGCAGCCGCCACGGTCAGGCCGCGTTCGCCTCGCCTGCCGGCCGGCGGCGCAGCAGCTTCTCGCGCCGGGGGTCGCTCTCGGCGATGCGTCGCAGCTCGTCGGGCGGCAGCAGCAGCGTGCTCGCCGGCACCACGTCGGCGACCCGCCGCCGTTCGCTGTAGTGGTGTGGCTGGGCGATGCCCTCGAAGTACCGCTTGCGTAGCCGCACCAGCTCCGGATCGGCCTCCTCCAGGAACCCCCAGATGGTGAAGGCCACGGTGAGGTCGTGGATCACCGGTGCCCGGCCGAGCAGCGATGCCCGCTTGGTGGCGATCGCCACACACCCGGCGATGGCATCGGCTTCGTCCTCCCCGGGGGTGAGCACCAGCTTGCCCTCGAAGCGGCGGGCCAGCTTCAGGGCATAGCCCTGATCGGGTCCCTGGTAGCCGAGGCGGGGGCCCTTCGGCTGGGGACCGTGGAGCTCGGCCGGGCGCTCGGCCAGCCACGGTTCGGCCCGCCACGGAGGCGACTCGTAGCTGCGGGGCTTTTCGTCCTTGCGCTTGGGCACGTACTCGGGGGCGGCCATGCACCGAGCCTAGGTCGGACGCCCGGGCGCTCCCGAACCCGCCCTGGCGCGCTCGACCACCGTCTCCACGAGCACCGGCGCCACCGCCTCCAACCGGGCCCGCCGGGCCTGCAGCCGCTCCACCAGCGGATCCAGGTGTGCCTGATCGAGGGCGAGGCGCGGCCTGCGGGCCAGGGCCCACCGCAGCCGGTGGGCCACACCCTCGGGTGTCGAGTACGAGTCGGTGAGCCGGCGGGAATCCCGCAGCCGGCGGAACAGCTCCTCCCACCGATGGGGCTCGCCACCGGCTCCCGCCCCGAGACGCTCTGCGGCCAGCCCGTCGAGCGCCACCCCGACCGACTCGGCGACCGAGCGGTCCTCGAGCAGCAGCCCGTCGAGCAGCAACTCGAACCCGACGTGCGCGCACGCTCGGGCCGCGCCCCGGCCCAAGCCCGCCTCCTGCAACGCCTGCCGGTCGGCGGCGACGGCCTGCGCGAACCAGGGCTGGCCGTGGAACGCGGCGTCGGTCAGGTGGTGGAGTCGGACCCCCTCGGCCACCGCTGCCGGCAGGCCCGACCGGTCGGCGCGCAGCCCGGCCATCGACCCCAGATCCGGCAGCATCACCCCGAGGGCCACGTCATGGGTTGGCCCCACCCCGGCGAGCCGCAGACCGACCACCAGGTGGCCGACGAGGTTCACGGCTCAGCGGCCACCGGTGATCAGCCGTCGTGGGCCCGGGTGTGCAGCAACCCGTACACGATCGAGTCCACCAGCGCCTGCCAGGACGCCTCGATGATGTTCTCCGAGACACCGACCGTGGTCCAGGTCTGGTCGCCATCGGTGGAGTCGATCAGCACCCGCACCACCGAGCCGGTGGCGGCCACGCCGTCGAGCACCCGGACCTTGAAGTCGGTGAGGTGGATGCGCTCGAGGGCGGGGTAACGCCCGTTGAGCGCCCGGCGCAACGCCACGTCGAGAGCGTTGACCGGCCCGTTGCCCTCCCCCACCGCGGCGATGCGCTCGTCGCCCACCCACAGCTTGATGGTGGCCTCGACGCTGACCTCCACCCCACCGTCGGGCATCGCGGGGCCTTCCCGGTGGTAGCTCGAGACCCGGTACGCCTCGACCCGGAAGAAGTCCTGCGTCCAGCCTGCGGCCTGCAGCATGAGCAGCTTCAGCGAGGCGTCCGCGGCCTCGAACAGCCAGCCGCGTGACTCGAGCTGCTTGAGCTGGTCACTGAGCACCGCTACCGCCTGATCGTCGAGCTCCACGCCCAACTCCTTGGCCTTGATGGCCATGCCCGCTCGGCCGCCGAGGTCGGACACCAGCACCCGCGTGTGGTTGCCGACCAGCTCCGGGTCGACATGCTCGTAGGTCGCCCCACCGGCCCGACCCAGCGCGGAGGTGTGCAGGCCGCCCTTGTGCGCGAACGCGGAGGCACCCACGAACGGGTCGGCCGGCTGCGGCGGCAGGTTCACCAGCTCGGCCACGTGATGGCTGACCAGTGTCAGCCGCTCGAGACGGCCCGGCGGCAACGTCTCGATACCCAGCTTCAGGGTGAGATCCGGGATGACCGTCATCAGGTTCGCGTTGCCGGTGCGCTCCCCGTAGCCGTTCACCGTGCCCTGCACCTGCACGGCTCCGCCGATGACCGCGGCGATCGAGTTCGCCACCGCGCAACCGCTGTCGTTCTGGGTGTGGATGCCGATGGGCACGTCCCCGAAGTGCGATACGACCTCAGCCGTCACCCGCTGGACCTCGTGCGGGAGCGACCCGCCGTTCGTGTCGCACAGCACCAGGCAGTCGGCATCCGCGGTGGCGGCCGCCTCGAGCACCCGCAGCGCGTACTCCGGATTGTGCCGGTAGCCGTCGAAGAAGTGCTCGGCATCGAAGAACACCCGCAGCCCCGCGGCTTTGAGGAACGCCACCGACTCGCGGACCATGGCCACACCCTCGTCGAGGGTGGTGCGCAGCGCCTCGGTGACGTGGAAGTCCCAGCTCTTGCCCACGATGCACACCGTCTCGGTGCCCGCGGCCACCAGCGCCTCGAGCGTCGGGTCCCGGTCGACCTTGCCCGCGGGCCGCCGGGTCGAGCCGAACGCCACCAGCTCAGCGACCTCGAGGTGCAGCTCGGTGGGGGCCCGGCGGAAGAACTCGGCGTCCTTGGGGTTCGCCTGCGGGTAACCGCCCTCGATCCAGCGCACCCCCAGCCAGTCGAGCTGCTCGGCGATGCGCAGCTTGTCCTCGACGGTGAGCGAGATGCCCTCGAACTGCGCGCCGTCCCGGAGGGTGGTGTCGAAGATGTCGACCTTGGTCGGCGTGCCGGGTGGCCGCCGCGCGTCGCCGTCTGCCCTGTCAGACATGTTCCAGCCAGTCCTTGTAGCGATCGACCTTGCCTCGCACCGTGCGGGCGTACTCCTCCGCGATGGCCGTGGTCATCGGCCCCGGGCAGGGGATCGGCCGGTCGTCCACGGAGTTCACCGCGCTCACCTCGGCTGCCGTGCCGCACACGAACAGCTCCTCGGCCACGTAGAGGTCGCTGCGGGAGACGTCATCCACCCGGACCTCGAAGCCGAGGTCCGCGGCGATGGTCATGACCGAGTCCTGGGTGATGCCCCGCAGGGCCCCCGCGGAGGTGGGCGGGGTGATGAGCACCCCGCCTCGCCCGACGAAGATGTTCTCGCCGGTGCACTCGCTCACGAAGCCGAGCGGGTTCAGCATGATCGCTTCGTCGTAGCCGGCCTTCAGCGCCTCCACCTTGGCCAGTGACGAGTTGACGTAGTTGCCGGTGGTCTTGGCCAGCGGCGGCATCGAGTTGTGGTCGTGGCGGGTCCACGACGAGACCTTCATCCGCACGCCCTTGGTGACCGCGTCGTCGCCCAGGTAGGCGCCCCAGGGCCAGCAGGCGATGGCCACGTCGACCGAGCACGGCAGGGTGTTGAGGCCCATCTCGCCGTAGCCGTAGAACGCGATCGGGCGGATGTAACACGACGGCAGCCCGGAGGCCCGGACGGTGAGCTTGGTGGCTTCGACCAGCTCCTCCACGGAGTAGGGGAGCTGCATCATCATGATCTTGGCCGAGTCGTGGAGCCGCTCCATGTGCTCGGTCAGCCGGAACACCGCAGGGCCCCGGTCGGTCTCGTAGGCCCGGATGCCCTCGAACACTCCCATGCCGTAGTGCAGCGAGTGGGTCAGCACGTGGATGCGCGCCTCGTCCCAGGGAACGAGCGCGCCGTTGAACCAGATCTTCTCGGTGGGGGTGATGGGCATGGTGGGTCTCCCTGTTCAGACTCGGCTGGCGACCGCGTCGCCGATCTCCGAGGTGGACGCGTCGAGCGCCGAGACATCGGCGCAGGCTTTGCGGATCCGGGCCGCGGCATCGGCCTCGCCCAGGAACTCGAGCATCATCGCCGCCGACAGGATGGCGGCGATGGGGTTGGCCTTCTGCTGACCGGCGATGTCGGGCGCGGAACCGTGTACGGGCTCGAACATCGACGGGCCGGTGCGATCAGGATTGAGGTTGCCTGACGCGGCGAAGCCGATGCCGCCCGACACCGCCCCACCCAGGTCGGTGAGGATGTCACCGAACAGGTTGTCGGTGACGATCACGTCGTAGCGCTCCGGCGACTCGACGAAGTAGATGCACGCCGCGTCCACGTGGTTGTAGGCCGTGGTGACCTCGGGGTGCTCGGTGGCCACCTCGTTGAAGGTGCGCTCCCACAGGTCGCCGGCGAAGGTGAGCACGTTGGTCTTGTGCACCAGGGTCAGGTGCTTGCGCTCCCGGGTGGCTGCCAGGTCGAACGCGTACCGCACGCAGCGCTCCACCCCGAAGCGGGTGTTGACCGATCCCTGGGTGGCGATCTCGTGTGGGGTGCCCTTGCGCAGGAAGCCGCCCTCGCCCGCGTAGGTGCCCTCGGTGTTCTCACGGATCACCACGAAGTCATGAGACCCGTCAGGCGCGGTGAACGGCCGCTGGTTCACGTAGAGATCGAGCTCGAAGCGCATCTTGAGCAGCAACCCCCGCTCGATGACCCCGGGCGGCACGTCGGGGGTGCCCACCGCGCCGAGCAGCAGCGCGTCGAGGCCCCGCCACTCCTCGATCACCTCGTCGGGGAGGATGACGCCGTCGGTGAGGTAGCGGGCGCCACCGAGCTGGTAGTCGACGGTGTCGAGCTCGACCCCCGCGGCGGCGACGACCTTCAACGCCTCCGCGATCACCTCCGGCCCGATGCCGTCGCCGCCGATGACCCCGATGGTATGACTCACGACTTCTCCTGCCGTCCGCTGCGATACGAAGTTGCCCCAGAACGAGAAAACCGCCCACCGAAGTGGACGGTCGACGCGCACACCGCGAGGCGGCGTGCGCTACTCGATGATGATTACGGCGCTCTGTCGGGCAGACACTGGACTCCAGTGTGGTGGGCGTCGGCACCATCGTCAACCCGGATGACCCGCGACCCATCGCCACGCGGGCTCGTTGCTAGGCTCGCTCGGTGGTTCACCGGCGGCGAGCCCCCATGCGAAACGGGTTCGGTCGTGCCGGGGCCGCCACCCTGGTAGCGGCGGCGCTCACCCTGGCCGGCTGCACGAACGACCCCGCGGAGCCCGTTGCCGCCCGCTCGCCGGCCACCACCGCGCCCGCCCAGGGTGGGCTGCTCACCGTCGGCGACTGGCGCACCCCCGACGGCCGGTACGCCCGCACGATGCTGATCGGCGGGCGGGAGCTGGCCATCGAGGTGTCCGACTGGCCCTTCGGCACCACCCCCACCCCGGAGCAGAAAGCCGCTGCGGACGCGTTCGTGGCCGAAGCCCGGGCCGCCAACGCCCACCTGGTGACCGAGGCGGACGTCCTGGCCGCGGGCTACGTGCCCTGGGAGCAGCTCGGCCACCTGGTGAACGTGGCCTACGTCGAGGACAGGGCGGTGCTCGACCCGGCCAAACCCGAGATGATCATGCTCGACCGGGAGGGCAAGGTGGCGGCGCTGATGTTCCTCGCTGCGGACAACACCGCCAAAGGGCCGCAGATCGGCGGGCCGGCCACCGTGTGGCACTTCCATCCCTGGCCGGACGGGCGCGAGCAGTGCATGTACCCGCACGGGCTGCTGCCCTACTACCCCGCCGACGGGGTGTGCCCCGAGGGCTTCCTGATGACGGACCGGACCCCCGAGATGATCCACGTCTGGATGCGCGAGCACCCCGACGGGCCCTTCGCCACCGACATGGCGGTGATCGACCATGAGCACTGAGCACCGCTGGCGGTGCTCGACCACGAGCACCTGGCGCCGCGGCCGGGCGCGCCCGACCGGGTTCGCCGGGTGATCGCTACCATCTCCCTCGTGCCAGAGACGCATCACCTCTCGCAAGCCACCTTCGACCGGCTCACCGCCGAGCTGGAGGAGCTGACCACCCACGGCCGCACCGAGATCGCCCGCAAGATCCAAGCGGCACGCGAGCTCGGCGACCTCTCCGAGAACGGCGACTACCACGCTGCCAAGGAGGAGCAGGGCAAGATGGAGGCCCGCATCCGCCACCTCCAGGCGTTGCTCGAGAACGCCGAGATCGTGGAGGCAGGCGCATCGGATGTCGTGCGGGCCGGCTCGATCGTGTCGATCTGCTACGAGGGCGACGACGAGCCCGAGCGCTACCTCATCGGGTCCATCGAAGAGCGCCACGACGAGGTCGAGCACGTCATCTCGCCGGGCTCGCCGCTCGGGCAGGCCCTCATCGGCGCGAGCGTCGGTGACGTGGTCACCTTCGAGGCACCTGGCGGGCTGCTCAAGGTCGAGGTCGTCGACATCGAGGGCTGATCCCCTCGACCACCACGCCCCCGACCTGTGAGCCCGCTCCCGCCCGGCGACCTCCCCGGCGGCCGGTACCTCGACCTCGAAGGCCGCGGCACCACGTTCTACCGGCGGGTCGAGGGGCCGGCGGGAGCGCCCACCGTGCTGTTGCTCCACGGCTGGACGGCCACCTCCGCGCTGAACTGGTACTCGTCGTTCGGCCCCCTCGGTGAGCGCTACGACGTGGTGGCCATCGATCACCGAGGTCACGGTCACGGCATCCGCAGCGACGAGCCCTTCACCCTCGAGGACTGCGCGGACGACGCCGCCGCGCTGGTGGAGGCACTCGGGCTCGGGCCGGTCATCGCCGTCGGCTACTCGATGGGTGGACCCATCGCCCAGCTTCTGTGGAGGCGGCACCGCGAGCTGGTGGCGGGCCTGGTGCTGTGTGCCACCGCGCGCAACTTCGTCGGCGTGGGTGCCGGGGACCGAGCGTTCAAAGGGGTGGTCACCGGGCTGTCCTTCGTGGCCCGGGCCGCACCGGCCCGGCTGCACCGCCGGGTCACCGACCGGGTGCTGGTCAGCCGCTACGACGACTCCGAGCTCGGCCGCTGGGCACGCCGGGAAGCCCGGCACAACAGCCTGCGCCATCTGGTCGAAGCGGGCCGGGCCATCGGGCAGTTCAGCTCCCGGGAGTGGATCGGTGAGGTCGATGTGCCCACGGCGGTGGTGCTCACCGAGCACGACCTGGTGGTGCCGCCGGTGCGCCAGCGCAAGCTCGCCGCGGCCATCCCCGGGGCCACGGTGCATCCGGTGGACGGTGGTCACGACGTGTGCGCCACCGCGCCGGAGCGCTTCGTCCCGGCCCTGCTCGCGGCGCTCGACAGCGTGGCCGTCAGGCTGGCAGGGAGGCGGCCGGGGGCCGCTCCGGCGCCGTCACCCGCACCGGGCGACCCAGCACCTCGGCCAGGAGAGGCGCCCGCTCCGCCGCGGTGAACAGCTCGAGCGTGAGGTCCGCCGAGTCTGTGGGCCGGGCCTCGATCACGATCTCGTCGCCGTCCTCGCGGACCTCGACCGCCTCCACCAGGCCCGAGCGGGTCCGGTCCAGCGCGATGCCCACCCGGCTCAACGCCGCCGCCACCCGCACCAGCTCCTGGTCGCTGGGACGCAGCGCGGCGAACTCCCGGTGCTTGGCCTTGGGCGCGCTCTTGCGGTGGTAGCGGGCGATCAGGGCGATGAGCTCGATCTCGTGGTCGGTGAACCCCGAGAGGTGATCGGAGTTCCGGATGACGTAGTAGCTGTGCTTGTGGTGCCCACTGTGGGAGACGAACAGACCCACGTTGGCGAGCAGCGTGCCCGCCTCGAGCAGCTCGCGGGCCGCGTCGTCGAGCCCGTGCCAGCGGCGGGTCTGGTCGAACAGCGAGAGGGCCAGCCGCGCGGCACGGCGGGAGTGCTCGGGGTCGTCGTCCATCAGCTCCAGGAGATGCATCACGCTGCGGCGGCGGAGGTCCTGGAGGTGATGGAGCGCGCCACCTCGCTCACGGGCCAGCGCGTCGAGCAGCACCCCTTCCCGCAGCGCGTAGTCGGAGACGGTCAACCGCTCGATGCCCAGCTCGCCGGTCACCTGCTCGAGGATGATGACACCGGCGAGGAGGATGTCGGCCCGGGCCGGGTCCACCCCCGCCAGGCGGCGGCGCTGCCCGACCGTGTCGGCGGCGATGAGCGCTTCCACCGCGGTGACGATCTCGCCGCGCCCCAGCTCGAAGCCGTTGAAGGTCCTCGGGGCCGGCTCCCCGCGAGCGGCGCTGGCCATCGCCGCCACGGTCTGGATCGTCCCGGAGCTGCCCACCGCGACCTCGAAGCCCAGCCGCCGCACCTCCCGGGCCACGGGGACCAGGTTGGAGCGGACGAAGCGCCGGCAGGAGTCCACCGCCCCGGGGTGCAAGCGCTCGGTCCGGAAGAACCGCCGGGTCAGCCGGATCGCGCCGAGCTTCAGGCTGGCGGCCGTGAGCGTCTCGCCCCGCTCGCCGACCAGCACCTCGGTGCTGCCGCCACCGATGTCGACCAGGACCAGCCGCCGGTCGTAGACGGCCAAGGCCTGCAAGACCCCCAGATGGATGAGCCTCGCCTCCTCCACACCCGAGACGATCTCGACCTCGATGCCGGCCTCCTGCCGGGCCCGATCCAGGAAGACGTGCGCGTTGCGCGCCTCCCGCACCGCGCTGGTGGCCACCGCGTACACCTTCGCCCCGGAGATGTCGGCGATCCGCCGGAAGCGACGTAGCGTCTCGATGCCCCGCTCGATCGAGTCCGGCTGGAGCTGCTTCAGGTCCCCGGGACCGGACCCGAGGCGCACCATCTCCTTCTCCCGGGCGACCACCTCGAACTGGGTGCCCTCCCCGAACCGGGCCACCACGAGGTGGATCGAGTTGGTGCCGATGTCGATGGCCGCCAGGTGCTGGGTCACCGAGCGCCAGGGTAGCTAGGCCAACCCGGCCGACCGCTCGATCCGCCGGGCGGCCGCCGCGACCGCGTCCCCGTACTTGTGACCCGGGCGACGGGTGGTGCGCTCGATCGGGCCTGACACGCTCACCGCCGCGACCACCCGCCCGTCGAGGTCGCGCACCGCCGCGCTCACCGAGGCCACGCCCGCCTCCCGCTCGCCGACGCTCGCCACCCAGGGCTTGGCCCCTTCCCGTTCATCCGCGAGCACCCGCCCCGCGG
>NZ_DAIUCK010000097.1:0-11786 GCF_036846205.1 Rhabdothermincola sp.
GATGTGGACCGTGTCGCCCTCCCGGGCCCCCGCCCGCACCAGCGCCCGATCCACCCCCAGGCGCCGGAGCCGGCGCTGCGCCACGTCCAGCGCGTCGGGGTTCGTGAGATCCGATAGGGCGACCGCCTGCTCGGCCTGGCGGCCCACCACCCGGAAGCTGCCGTCGGCCTCGCGCTCCACCATGACCCCCTCCGCCACCGGCCGATGCACCACGAAGCCCTCCACGGGCAGCGGTTCGGCCTCCCGGGCCGACCGCACCGCATCAGCCATCCGCCCTACGAGCACCGCCAGACCCTCGCCGGTCACCGCGGACACCCGCAACTCGACCACACCCTCGCCCGCCCCAGCCTCTCCACCGGGTGCTTCGCCGGGCGTGGCCGGCGCGAGGTCCGCCCGGGAGCCGACCACGATCCGGGGCCGGGCCAACAGCTCCGGCTGGTAGCGACCCAGCTCCTCCAGCAGCACCCGGAGCTGGTCGGCCGGCGCCAGCGTCCCATCGGGGCCGCCCGCCAGATCCAGCAGCACCACGAGCACCCGCGCCCGCTCGATGTGGCGCAAGAAGCGGTGCCCGAGCCCTCTCCCCTCGCTCGCACCCTCGATCAGCCCGGGGATGTCGGCCACCACGAACTCGAACCCGTCGTCCATCCGCACCACCCCCAGGTGCGGCTCCAGGGTGGTGAACGGGTAGTCGGCGATCTTCGGCTTGGCGGCGGAGATCCGCGAGATCAGCGTGCTCTTGCCCACGTTCGGTAGGCCCACGAGAGCCACATCGGCCATGAGCTTGAGCTCCAGGCGGAGCCAGCGCTCCTCACCCCGCTCGCCCTGCTCGGCGAACGACGGCGCCCGGCGCCGGTTGGAGAGGAACCGGGCGTTGCCCTTGCCACCCCGGCCGCCCGCCGCGGCCAGGTACCGGTCGCCGGCGTGGACCAGGTCGGCGAGCACCGTTCCGTCGCGGTCGAGCACCACCGTGCCCTCGGGCACCGGGACCTCGAGATCCGCGCCGCTCGGGCCGTGGCGGCGCTTGCCCTGGCCGTGAGCGCCGTTCGCGGCCCGGCGGTGGGGGTGGTCCTTGAACGCCAGCAGCGAGGCCACGTTGCGGTCGGCCACCAGCCACACGTCGCCGCCGTGGCCGCCGTCGCCGCCGTCGGGGCCGCCACGGGGAACGTGCGCCTCCCGGCGGAACGACACACAGCCCGCCCCGCCGTCGCCGCCCCGCACGTTGATCTGGCACTCGTCGACGAACCCCGACACGCTCCCAAGCCTACGGCCGGGGACTCGCCTCGCCGGGCGAGGGGCCGCTCAGCGCACGAGCCGGACCGGGTTGCCCTTGATCGACACGCCCCAGGTCGTGCGATCGGTCGGCGCGTCGCCCACCGTGTAACGGATCTTCCACCATGTTCGGGAGCCGTACACGGCGGCGAAGTTGGAGGGGAGCTGCACCGTCAGCCGCAGTGTGCGGTCGGAGTACTTCGAGGTGGACACGCGGTAGGGGCCGGGCTGTGGGTTCCACGACTGAGGCGGTGAGCCGGCCTGGTTGCCCCACAGGTCGAGCGCGGTGGTGGGCACGGTGCTGCGCCATCCGCCGGTCGGGGTGGCGTCGCCGCCCGGGCAGGACCCGCCCACCGGGTCGGTGCCGTCGTAGCAGAGCACCTGCCAGTTGAACGCCGCCGGGTTGCCGTTGGGGTCGAGCACCTCGAGGGTGCGGGAGCCCTCACCGGGGTCGAACAGGTCGATCTGGAGCTCCTTGCCCTGGTGCTCGGCTTCGACCTGGGCGAGGTAGAACGTCGCCGAGGTGCCGGAGAGGTTGGCGTACACACCCATGTTGTCGATGCCGAACACGTTCGGGCAGTTCGTGGCCGACAGGGTGCCCGGCCTTCCGTTCACCGGGTCGGTGGGATCGCCGGTGCAGGGCTCCCAGGCACCGCCCCCCACGTTGGCCCGCAGCGCGAACGAGTTGGAGCCGTGCCGGGTGTTCGTGTCCCCGGCCGTGTCGGTGAAGATCTGCACGTAGTACGTGCCGGGGGTGGGGTTGGCGATGTTGTAGAGCTGCCGCCAGCCGCCCCGGTAACCGCCGCTGGTGAGCGACGTCGGGGTGGCGCACGTCCCGCTGCTGTCCCCGCCCGCGATGGGGACCGTGGCCAGCAGCGTGGCGTCCGGCGGGTACGGGTTGTCGTTGCTGCGGATCGCGTAGATGGTCCGGAACACGGCCGTGGAGTCGATCGAGCTGGAGCTGCACGCCGCCGCGTCGTACGCCTCGATGGCGATCGAGCCGCCGCTGTAGCCCACCGGCACCTTGATGCCGTAGAAATAGCCCCGGGGGTCGTACTCGGCATTGTTCTGCACGATGCTGTTGGTCGCGCACCGGAACGACCCGGCGCTGCCGTTGACCGGGCGCGGGTTGCTGGTCTGCTGGGTGTAGTTGCGGGTGGTGCGGGCCATGATGCGGTCACCGTTCTCCTTGCTGGAGCACTGCCCGCTGATCGCCAGCCAGAACCCCGGCCGGTTGGCGGGGGTGTCGATCGACGACGGCAGGATGCCCGAGAGGTCACCGGTGCCGAGGAAGTTCCGGGGGCTGCCCATCTTGACCGCGTCGATGTAGCGGGCCGTCGCCGCTCGCTCGACCCACACGTCGTTGCTGCGCAGCGGGGTGGTCAGGTACTGGGACACCTTCGGGTCGTGGATGGTCACGATCAGCTCGTTGTTCTGCACGCCGCCCCGTCGGACATCCACCGTGATGCCGTTCACCCCGTGGGGGAACCCGTTCTGCGCCGCCACCTCACGGGCCCGAAGCCTGGCGAGAGACTCGTCCGGCAGGTACACCACGCCGGCCAGCGCGGCGGCGTCGGCCGCCCGCTGGATCTGCGCGGCCCTGGCGTACCAGGCCCCGAGATCGACCGCCAGGCCGGTGACCCCCAGCAGGGGGATGATGAGCAGTGCGGTGAGCGCGAGCACGTACCCCCGCTCGCCGCGGATGCGCCGGCGACGGGGCGGCCACGAGCACAGGGGGACCCGGCGGGGATCGTTCACCGGCTCACACCTCCTCAGGTTCGTCATGTCGCTGGCTCCTCACTGACAGGCCGGGTCACCCGCCGCGCACGGCTCCACCTGGAACACCGCCTTGCGAGCGATCGTGACCTTGGAGCGGTGGAGCAGGTTGGTCACCGGCTCGTACTCCACCTCGACGTAGACGCCCAGGAAGTCCGGGGGGATGTTCCGGCGCCGGCTGCTCGGGCACCAGTTCACGTCCCAGCCACCCGCGCACGACGGGCGGGTGATGCTCGTCGAGGGGAACCCGACCGTCGGGTTGGCCTGCGCCATCTGCGCTTGCACGTAGACGTTGCACCGAACGCTCGAGGTGGAGACCCCGTGCGCGCTGGTAGCCGGTGTGGTCGAGGCGGTCAGGCACGCCGGTGGCACCGCTCCATTGGATGCGGTGGAGCGGTACACCACGATCTTCTTGACCTGGGCCTTGTTGAGCTTGGAGAGCGACGAGTCCAGCGACCGGAGGACCTCGTAATCCGCGAAGCCGTTGGTGGCCATACTGGCCCCCACCCGGGCCGCGGTCTGCACCGACCGCTCCAGGTGGTTCGCGTCCTGGTAGAGCATCCCGAACTCCATGGTGCCCAGCACGAGCATCACGATGAGCGGGAGCGCCAGGGCCGCCTCCACGATCACTGCACCGCCGTCGCCACGCAGGCGACGCTCGCCGGCCCGGTCGGCCGATCGGGCGCTCACTTGATGCCCCCCGGCTCGAGACGGACGATCGCGGCCTGCTCGACCGTGAACTCGTCGCCGAAGATGCCCGTCATCAGCGGCACCTTGGCCTTGATGTACACGCCGAGGTACTCGATGTCACCGATGGTGGGGCCGTTCTTGCGGGTCACCGGATTCCAGTAGCAGGCCGGGCTCCCGGGCGTCTGGGAGCAGTCGAAGTACCGGTAGCCGTTGGGGAGCGCGAGCTGGTTCAGCGCGATCTTCGGGTTGTAGATGTTGCAGGACCCCTCCCGCCGGCCCGAGATCACCCCGTTGGCGGTGCTGGTCTTGCACGCCCTGGGAACCTGGTCCAGCGGGGCGCCGGAGCTGGGTGGGCCGGCGTCGAAGATCACGATGCGGTCCAGATCGTCGACGTTGAGCGACGACGTGGACTGCAGCGCCGCTCGGACGATGAAGTAGTCGGCCGTCGCCGTGGCCGAGGCGGGGTTGGTCGGGTCGATCTTGGCCGTGTCGGGCCCGAGCGCGCTGCCGATGCGCGCCCCGTCGGCCACGGCATCGCCGAGGGTCAGGTAGTCGCGGAACAGCGGGCCGAACTCGAGGATGCCGAAGATCAGCAGCAGCACGACCGGGGCCACGAACGCGGACTCCGTGAGCGCGGTGCCCCGATCGCCACGGAAGCGCCGAGGGGTGGGGCAGGACGGGGCGCGCCGGGCCGAGCGGATCATGGCCGGAGGAACTCCAGGGGCGTCGGCATGGTGCCCGCCGGCGGCACCGACTCGACCGACTGCACGCTCAACTCGATGCGGGTCACATCGGTGTACGGCACGTCGTAGCGCAGCTCACAGCGCCCGTTGGCAGCGGTGGTGCACTCGACGAGGAACACCTGGCCGGTGGGCGGGTTCAGGATCCGCACGGCCCCGACCACCCGCGCCCCGGCGACGGGACTGCCGCCGGAGGTCAACTGGATCTCCGCCCGCGCGTACCACAGCGAGGCGTTGACCCGCACTGTGCCGCTCGATACCCACGCACCGTTGGTAGGTGGGATGGTGGTCGTGGTCGTCGGCGGCACCGTGGTGGTCGTGGTACTCGTGGTCGACGAGGTCACCGTCACGGTCGGGGGCACGGTGGTGCTCGGTGGCGCGGTGGTCGTGGTCGTCGGCCGGGACTCCCGATAGTTGCAGCTCGGGGGTGGGGGCCGGGTGGACACACAGTCGGCTTGGTTGTTGACCTCGGCGGTGGTGGCCCTGGTCAGGTACTCGAAGGCCCCGACGCTCCCGGCCACGAAGACCGCGAAGATCAGCGCATACTCGGCGGCTGCGGCTCCCGCGTCGCGCCAGGAGCGCCTGTGGCCCCGATCCACCCGCACGCGGTCACCTCCCCTCGCGGCCCCGACCGGTCACGACATGGAAACACGTCGCTCGGCCTACTCCTATGGTTCGATCGACCCATCTCCCATCGGGAGATCCGGGCGATAGCTTTAGCCATTGATACCACGCACGGTCGCTCTCCGAAAGGGCGCCCTCACGTTGCGTGCTTCCGGCGGTCCTCGGTGGCGGTCCGAGAAGCTGTCCCTGGGCCTGCGTACGGTGGATCGTGATGGAAGCCCTGGTCACACACACCAGCCCGCAGACCCCGCAGACCGAGCGCTGGGCTCGAACGCATCGCGGCTTCGGGGCCGGTGAGCCCCTCCGGTTCGCGCACGACCCATCTAGCGTGACATCCGTCACTCCTCTGGCCCAGCCCTGTGGGCGTGAGCAGCGGGAGCACGAGGAGCGCCTGTCCCTCGCCACGGGCGCCACGCTGGCCACCGGAGCCGGGCGCCGGGCCGTGGAGGAGGAGCCCGACCCCCTGCGCACCTGCTTCGAGCGAGACCGCGACCGCATCCTCCACAGCCAGGCCTTCCGGCGGCTGGCCGGCAAGACGCAGGTGTTCGTGTTCCCCCGCGATCACCAACGCACCCGGCTCACCCACGCGCTCGAAGTGGCCCAGGTGGCCACCGCCATCGCCCGCGCCTGCCGTCTCAACGTCGCCCTCACCGAGGCCATCGCCCTGGCACACGACTGCGGCCACGGGCCCGGCGGCCACGCCAGCGAGGAGGCCCTCTCGGTGTTCCTGCCCGAGGGTTACGACCACGCCGTATTCGGCGCCGACGTGGTGCTCCGCCCGCTCAACCTCTGCGAGGAGACCCTCGACGGCGTCCGGAACCACTCCTGGTCACGGCCCGCGCCCGCCACCCCGGAGGGCGAAGTGGTGAGCTGGGCGGATCGCATCGCCTACCTCTGCCACGACTTCGAGGACGCGGTCCACGCGGGCATCGTCCACCCCGGCGAGCTCCCCGATGTCGTCCGCGAGGCCTGCGGCACCGATCGCAGCCAGCAGATCTCGGTGCTCGTCCAGCGGATGATCGACACCATCACCACCACCGGCCGGATCGGCCTCGACCACGAGCACGCCGACGTCCTGGCTGTCTTCCGGGCCTTCAACCACGAGCGCATCTACCTGCGGCCCGCGTCGCTCGCGCAGGCCCGAACGGTGATCGACATGCTCCGAGCCCTGGTGGAGCACTACGGCGCACACCCCGAGCTGCTGCCTGCGAGCGCCGGCGCCACGAGCACGATCGAAGCCGCGGTCACCTACGTGGGGGGCATGACCGACCGCTTCGCGTGCGAGCAGGCGATACGCCTCCTCGGCTGGACCGTCGATCGGTTACCTCGCGGGTTCGACATCGCCGGCTAGGACCGCCCCACCCGCCACCACCGGCGACGATCGAGGGCGGGACGATCTGGCGAGGGATGCTCAGACCGGCAGGACGTCGACGAGCTTGCGACCGCGCCGCTGACCGAACTTCACCTTGCCCGCCGAGGTGGCGAACAGGGTGTCGTCGCCGCCCCGACCGACGTTCTCACCCGGGTGGATGCGGGTGCCGCGCTGGCGCACGATGATCGTGCCGGCGGTGACCACCTCGCCGTCGAAGCGCTTGACCCCGAGGCGCTTGCTCTGCGAATCGCGTCCGTTGCGGGTGGAGCCCCCACCCTTGGTCTTGGACATCGTCAGCCCTTCTTGATGCTGGTGATCTCGATGGTGTGGTAGCCCTGCCGGTGACCCCAGCGGCGGCGCTGGTTCGCCTTGGCCTTGTAGGTGAACCCGTCGATCTTCGGGCCTTTGACCTCGCCCACGATACGGGCGGTGACCGCGGCACCGGCGAGGTCCGCCGGGGTGGCGAGCACGGTGTCGCCGTCGACCACGAGCACCGGGGTGAGCTGGATCTCGGGCATCTCGGCGTCGAGGCGCTCGACCTCGACGCGTTGGCCCTCCTCGACCTTGTACTGCTTGCCCCCGGTCTTGATCACGGCGTACATAGGCGAACCAGGCTACCGGGCGAGCGCGCCACCCACCAAGCCCACCCGGGGCAGGAACCCCCCTTACTCGAGGAGGGCCTGCTCGATCAGCACCCCCCGACCATCGCATTCAGGGCACAGCGACGAGAACGACTCCAGCAGCCCCTCACCGATGCGCTTGCGGGTCATCTCCACCAGACCGAGCTCGGAGATGTCGAACACCTGGGTGCGGGTCTTGTCGCGAGCCAGCGCGTCGCGGAACACCCGGATGACCTCGTCGCGGTTCTCCCGGACCTCCATGTCGATGAAGTCGATCACGATGATGCCGCCGATGTCCCGGAGCCGGAGCTGCTTGGCGATCTCCACCGCCGCCTCGAGGTTGTTCTTGTAGACCGTCTCCTCCAGGCTGGAGGTGCCCACGTTCTTGCCGGTGTTGACGTCGATGACCGTGAGGGCCTCGGTGTGTTCGATGATCAGCGAGCCGCCCGACGGCAGCCACACCTTCCGATCGAGCGCCTTGTGCAGCTGCTCGTGCACGTGGTAGCGCTCGAAGACCGACAGCGGTTCGCTCGCCTTGTCGTAGTACTGCACCCGGTCTGCCAGCGCCGGTGAGATCGACGCCACGTAGTCGCGCACGTCCTGGTAGAGGGCCTCGTCGTCGATGACCACCCCCCGGTAGTCGTCGTTGAACTCCTCCCGGATCACCCGCACCGCCATGTCGGGCTCCCGGTAGAGCAGGGCGGGCGCCTGGGCCGTGCGGGCCAGCTTGTCGATCTGCTCCCACTGGTCGAGCAGGCGGAGCACGTCGGCTTCGATCTCCTCCCGGGTCACCCCCTCGGCGGCGGTGCGCACGATCAACCCGTGCTGCGCGGGCTTCACCCGGTCGAGGATCTGCCGCAGCCGCCTACGCTCCTCGTCGGCCAGGCGCTTCGAGATGCCGTAGGTGGAGCTGTTCGGGATCAGCACCACGAAACGCCCGGGCAGCGACACCTCCTGGGTGAGCCGGGCCCCCTTGTGCGCGATCGGGTTCTTGGTCACCTGGCACACGATCGTCTGCTTGGGGCGGAGGAGCTGCTCGATGCGCGGCGGGCCCTTCTCCTCGATGTCCTCGGCGTCGTACTGGACATCACCCCGGTAGAGGACCGCGTTCTTCGGGGTGCCGATGTCCACGAACGCCGCCTCCATGCCCGGCAGCACGTTCTGGACCTTGCCCAGGTAGATGTTGCCGTGGATCTGCGAGACGTCGTCGGCCGGTCGCGAGACGTAGTGCTCGATGAGGTTGCGGCCCTCCAGCACCGCGATCTGGGTCGCCTGTGGCCGCACGCTCACCACCATGAGGTAGCGCCCCACCGGGCGCCCCTTGCGCTGCCGCCCCCGGCGCCGCTCCAGATCGGCCTCGTCCAGCTCCACCGGCCCACCACCGACGATGGCCTCCACCGGCTTGACCGCTGGAGCCGCGCCGTTGCCACCGCCCCGCCCGCGCCCCCCTCGCCGGCGCCGGGGCCTGGGCTTGGGCTCGGGCTCCTCGACCGGCGGTGCCACCGGAGCCGGTCGGGTGTCGCCGATCCGGGGCTTGCGCACCAGTGCCCGCTCCGCGGCTTCGGGGGACTTGGGCCGCCCCTCCATCGTCCGCTCGGGCAGCTCGTCAGGCATCCGGCTGCGCTCCGCGGCCTTCGACGGTCCCACGGCCCGGCGGACCTCGCTGGGGACGCGAGCCCCCGAGCCGGGGCCCTCCCCTGGGGGCTGCGCCACCGGTGCCTCGCGGTCAGCACCCGCGCCTTCGGACCGCCCGCCGCCGCTCCGCCCTTTGCCGCCACGGGAGCCGCGCCGGCGGCGCGCCGCGGGTCGGTCGCCGGTCTCAGACGGCCGATCGGCCGCCGGGGCGCTGGGGTTGCTCTCGCGAGCCTGGTTGCCGCTCGCGGGGTCGGCGGCCGGCAGGCTCTGTCCCGGCGGCGGTGGCCCACCCGCTGCAGGCTCCCCGTCGTGGTTGACGGCTGGGTCGGTCATCGATGCGTTCCTTCCTCACGACGCACGCACCTCGGCATGCGCAGGCGACGTCGCGTCCGGAGCGGCCAGGGGCTCACGCTTGGCGCCGTCGTCGCTGATCCACTGATGGGTCCGGCACACCCGTCCGCCGACCTCGATCGGATCGGGGAGAGGTGGGTCGAACAGGGCCACGAGCTCCGCGGGACGCACCCCGCGCGGCTGGGTGGCGAGCTCGGCTTCGAGGACCGTCAGGCCATCGCTGGCCGCCTGGACGGTGAGGTCGAGCAGGGCGGGTCGCAGGTCGTCGGTGACCGGCTGACCCTTGCGCTCGCGGGTCACGACCAGGCTCGGCGCATCGAGGAGCCGTCGCACCTGGTCGCCGGCGTGAGCCGCCGGGACCCCCGGCAGCTCCATGCGCCAGGTACAGCTCGTGACCGCCTGCTGGAGCGACGTCGCTCCTGGGGGAAGCTCCTCCAGCGCATCGACACGGAGCCCGGGAGGGAGCAGGTGGGAGAGCTGCTCGGGGAGCAGCGAGAGATCGACCCCGGCCGCTTCCGGCTCGGCCAGGTCGATGTCGAGGTACTCGGCCGTGGACTCGTACCCGGTGGACAGCGCCAGGCCGAAGTGCATCCGCGGCCGGGGTGCGAACCCTTCCGTGCGGGCCACGGGCAGTGCCGCCCGCCGGACGGTGCGCTCCCAGATGCGAGCGACGTCCCGATGACTGGTGAAGCGGATCTTGCCCAGCTTGCTGAACCGGAGGCGGATCCTCACCGGCGCGCCACCTCCACCGGGCGCCCCGGCAGCAAGGTGACCGGGACCTCGCCTCCGGGGGGCAGGTCCTGCCAGGTGCCCTGGCTCCCGCCGGCCGGCGGGACGGCGGAGGCGACGATGTGCTCGATCGAGTAGCCGGTACAGGCGCCGCAGTCGTAGCACGGCGTCCACCGGCAGTCGGGGAGGCCCACCTCGGCGAGGGCATCACGCCAGTCCTGCCAGAGGAAGTCCTGGTGCAGGCCCGCGGACAGGTGCTGCCAGGGAAGCACCTCGTGCTCGTCACGGTGGCGATGCACGTACCAGTCGATATCCAGGCCGTGCGCGGCCATCGTGTCGACCCAGAGGTCGTGGTCGAAGCGCTCCGACCACTCCTGGAAGGTGCCACCCTTGCGCCACACCGTCTCGATCACGGGGCCCAGGCGGCGATCACCACGGCTTGCGAGCCCCTCGATCAGCGACGCCCGCGGGTCGTGCCACTTGAGCTGCACCCCCCGCTCGCGTCTGGTCGCGTCCCGCAGCAGCCCGATCTTGCGGCGAAGCTCCGCCACGGTGTTCTGACCGAACCACTGGAACGGCGTGAACGGCTTCGGCACGAACCCGCCCACCGAGACCGTGGCCGACGCCTGCTTGGTGTGGGCCCGGCCGATCTGCACCACGTTGCGGGCCAGCTCGGCGATGCCCAGGGTGTCGGCGTCGGTCTCCGTGGGCAGCCCGGTGAGGAAGTACAACTTCACCCGCCGCCACCCCTGCGAGTACGCGCTCTCGACCGCTGCGTAGAGGTCCTCGTCCCGGATCAGCTTGTTGATCACCCGGCGCATCCGCCAGGTACCGGCTTCGGGTGCGAAGGTGAGGCCGGTGCGCTTGGATCGCTGGATCTCCGAGGCGATTCCCACGGTGAACGCGTCGACCCGCAGGCTCGGCAACGACACCGACACCGGCTGGCCCCCGGGCGCGTCGTCGATCACCCCCCGCACCAGGTTCTCGATGCCGCTGTAGTCGGCGGTGGACAGCGAGGTGAGGGCCACCTCGTCGTACCCGGTGCGGCGCAGGCCCTCCGCGACCATCGTCCGCACCTGCTCCGCCGGGCGCTCCCGGACCGGGCGGGTGATCATCCCGGCCTGGCAGAAGCGGCAGCCCCGGGTGCAGCCCCGGAACACCTCGACGTTGAGACGGTCGTGCACCACCTCGGTGAGCGGCACGAGCTGGCGCTTCGGGTACGGCCAGTCGGCCAGATCGGCCACCGTGCGTTTCTCGACCCGCTCAGGCACATCGGGGTACCTCGGCGTGATGGCCACCAGGTCACGGCCGTCGTAGGTGACCTCGTACATGGAGGGGACGTACACCCCGGGCACTTTGGCCAGCTCGCGCAGCAGGCGCTCGCGGGATCCCTCGGTGCGGCCCGAGGCCTTCCAGGCGCCGACGATCTCGGTGAGCTCGCCCACGACCTCCTCGCCGTCGCCGAGCACCACCGCATCGAGGAAGTCAGCGAGTGGCTCAGGGTTGTAGGTGCAGTGCCCACCGGCCACCACGAGGGGGTGTTCCGGGCGGCGGTCGGAGGCCCGCACCGGCACGCCGGCCAGGTCGATGCAGTTGAGAACGTTCGTGTAGACGAGCTCGGCGGAAAGGTTGAACGCCAGCAGGTCGAACTCCCCGGCAGGCCGGTGCGAGTCGACCGAGAACAGCGGGAGCCCGCGGGCGCGCAACAGCTCCTCGAGGTCGACCCACGGGGCGTAGGTCCGTTCGGCCACGGCGTCGGCCCGCTCGTTGAGGATCTCGTAGAGGATCTGCAGGCCCTGGTTCGGCAGGCCGATCTCGTAGGTGTCGGGATAGACGAGCAGCCACGAGACCTTTCCGGGCCCGTGCTCGGGCCGGACCGCACCGTCCTCCAGGCCGATGTAGCGGGCGGGCTTTTGGACCTTGGCCAGCAGGGGTTCGAGCTGTGGCCACAGATCGTTCATGTGCACCACAGCCTACCGG
>NZ_DAIUCK010000098.1:0-11672 GCF_036846205.1 Rhabdothermincola sp.
CCGACCCATCCCGCGACCTCCCTGTTGAAGAAGACCATACGTTCGCCCAGCACACACCGCAAGCGATCGCGAGCTCGAACAGCTCACCGAGACGGCCGTGCTCCGGCGCCGGGCCGTCATCCCGCGCCGTAGACGGGCGCGGGCGGCGGGGCCTCGGCGAGGAGATCGCTCACCACCGCACCCACCTCCGCCGGCTCGTAGCGTGCCCCCTTGTCAAAGCTCGGGCCGTGCTGCCAGCCGTCGGCGATGCTGATCTTGCCCCCCTCGACCTCGAACACCCGACCGGTCACCCCGGCCGAGTCCACCGAGCCCAGCCACACCACCAGCGGCGAGACGTTCTCGGGAGCCATGGCGTCGAACTGGCCCTCGGCCGGCGCGGCCATGGTCTCGGCGAACACCTGCTCGGTCATGCGGGTGCGGGCCGCGGGGGCGATGGCGTTGGCTGTGACCCCGTAGCGGGCCCACTCGGCCGCCTGGACCAGGGTCAGCGCGGCGATGCCCGCCTTGGCCGCCGAGTAGTTGCCCTGCCCCACGCTGCCCATGAGACCCGCGCCCGAGCTGGTGTTGATGACCCGGCCCTCGACCTGCTCACCCGCTTTCGCCCGGTCACGCCAGTGGGCGATGGCGTGACGAGCCGGGGCGAAGTGGCCCTTCAGGTGCACCCGGATCACCGCGTCCCACTCCTCCTCGGAGGTGTTGGCGAGCATCCGGTCGCGCAGGAACCCGGCGTTGTTCACCAGCACGTCGAGCCGGCCGAAGGTCTCGATCGCCTGGGCCACCATCGCCCCCGCCTGCTCCCAGTCGGCGACGTCGGCACCGTTGGCGACCGCCTCGCCGCCCATGGCCCGGATCTCCTCCACCACCTCGCCGGCCGGCCCGGTCGAGCTGCCCGTGCCGTCGATCTCCGCCCCGAGGTCGTTGACCACCACCCGGGCGCCTTGCCGGGCGAACTCCAACGCGTGCGCCCGACCCAGACCGCGCCCCGCGCCGGTGACGATGACGACCCGACCTTCACAGATTCCGCTCATGGAGCGATCATGCCCGAAATCTGACGGGTCATCACATTTGCCACTGCCCGCGTAGAGTGCCGCCATGCGCTTCGGGGTCACCATGTTCGCCACCGACCGGTCGATGGACGTGGTCGAGCTGGCCCGCGAAGCGGAGGCCCGCGGCTTCGAGTCCCTCTACCTGCCCGAGCACACCCACATCCCCGTGAGCCGGCGCACACCGCCCCCGACCGGGGACGCGGAGCTGCCCGAGGAGTACGCGCGCACCCTCGACCCGCTGGTGGCGCTGGCTGCCGCAGCCTCGGTCACCTCGTCGATCCGTCTCGGCACCGGCGTCGCCCTCCCCGCCCAGCGAGACCCCATCGTCACCGCCAAGGCCATCGCCACCCTCGACCTCGTCTCCGGGGGGCGGTTCGTGTTCGGCATCGGCTTCGGCTGGAACGAGGACGAGCTCGAGAACCACGGGGTGGCCATGGCCGACCGGCGGGCGGTGTGCCGCGAGCGGGTGCTGGCCATGCGCTCGCTGTGGACCCAGGAGGTGGGCGGCTACCAGGGTGAGTTCACCCGCATCGCCCCGAGCTGGTCGTGGCCCAAGCCGGTGCAGCGTCCGCACCCGCCGATCCTCCTCGGCGGTGGAGCCGGCCCGAAGCTGTTCGCCCACATCGTCGAGTACGCGAACGGGTGGATCCCCATCGGCGGCGCCGGGCTCTCGTCGTCGCTGCCGCAGCTCCGGGCGCAGTGGGCGGAGGCGGGGCGCGACCCCGAGGAGCTCGAGGTGGTGCCCTTCGGGTCCATCCCCGACCCGGGCAAGCTCGAGCACTTCGAGCGCATCGGCGTGACCGAGTGCGTCTTCCGCCTGCCGTCCGCCTCGCGTGACGAGGTGCTGCCGGTTCTGGACCGCTGGGCCGCGCTGCTCGTGCGCTGACCCCCACCAGCCCGCGACCGTGAGGCGGCGTCGAACCTCCACCGCGCCCCGGACCGAACACCTGTTTGATGCTATGATGCTCCCGTGCGTACCACCGTGACGCTCGACGATGACGTCGCCCAGCAGATCCACCAGCGGATGCGCGAGCGCGGCACGGGTTTCAAGCAGACCCTGAACGAGCTCCTGCGCCGCGGGCTCCGGTCGGGCGAGCCCCTGGAGCCCTACTCGACGCCGACGTTCGCCATGGGTGTGCGCCCGGATGTCGATCTCACCAAAGCCCTGCGTCTGGCTGTCGACCTCGACGACGAGGACGCTGGCCGGAAGCCCCAGCGGGCCTCGTGATCCTCGTCGATCTGAACGTCCTCATCTACGCCACCGACCGGACGTCGGCCCATCACGAGGTCGCACGTTCCTGGCTGGAGCGCACGATCTCGTCGACGGAGACGGTCGGCATCCCGACCGCCGTGGCCATCGGCTTCGTCCGGCTCACGACCAGCCACCGGATCATGCGCTCCCCGCTGGATGCCGGCACCAGCATCGGGGTGGTGGCCGGCTGGTACCGGCGCCCGAACGTGACCGCGCCGCAGCCCACCGACCGGCACTTCGACCTCCTCGCTCACCTGCTCGACGCCGTCGGCACGGCAGGGAGCCTCGTGCCCGACGCCCATCTGGCGGCGCTGGCCATCGAGCACAACGCACAGCTGTACTCGTTCGATCAGGATTTCCAATGCTTCAGCGGCCTGCGTTGGGCCGTTCCCGCCTGAACCGCCATCCCCACCCTCGCCCGGCCCCGCAGCACCGGCGAACTCCACCCTTCCTCAGCCGTACTGCTGCCTCTGCCAGGAACCTGGCCGCTCGCTAGGATCCGAGCATGCGGGTTCGGGAACGCCGGATGGAGCTGGGCTGGACGCAGGCGCAGCTGGCTGAGCGGGCCGGGGTCTCGCGCCAACTGGTGTCCGCGCTGGAATCGGGTCGGCACGAGCCCGGCGTGTCCGCCGCACTGGCGATCGCCTCCGCCCTGGGCCTGTCCGTCGAAGACCTCTTCGGCGACCCGACGACCGAGCTCGATGCGGTGGCGGTGATCGGTGACTCGTTGCCGATCGGCCCGGTGCGGGTGGGACGGGTGCGAGGCCGGCTGGCCGCGGTCCCGGTGGCGCCGCTGGACGAGCTCGACGGCGTGACCCCCGACGGCCGGTGGACAGGCTCGGAAGTGGAGCTGCTACCCGCCGCGCAGCCGGCGGCGGTGGTGGTGGCGGGGTGCGAGCCCGCGCTGGGGTTGCTGGCCGGCACGGCCCCGAAGCGGCAAAGCGTGCTGTGGGCCAGGTCCTCGAGCGGGGATGCTCGCCGGGCGCTGCTGGCCGGCCGAGCCCATGCCGCCACGGTCCACGAGCGCTCGGACCGGATCCCCATCCCGGCCGAGGGCATCGAGGCGTACGAGCTGGCCCGCTGGCGGGTCGGGCTGGCGTTCGACCACCGCCTCGGTTCGGCTGCCGATGTCGTCGGCGCCGGAGGGGTCGTGGCCCAGCGCGAGCGATCCGCCGCCTCCCAGACGGCGTTCACCCGGTGGCTACGCCGGCTGGGCCTGCGCCCGCCCGGGGGCCCACGGGTGGGCGGCCACGTCGCGGCCTGCCAGCTGGTCGCCGCCGGAGCTGCGGACGCCGGGGTCACGACCGAGCCCGCGGCGATCGCAGCGGGCCTTCGCTTCGAGGCCTTCGAGGAGCACACGGTGCAGCTGTGGTGCCCGCGGGACCTGCTCGCCGAGCAACCCCTGGCTGCGCTGATGGACGAGCTGGTCTCGTCCGCGTTCGCCCGCCGGCTGGGCTCCCTGCCCGGCTACGACGTGGCCCTGCTCGGCCGGCGCGTGGCGTGAGCTGGTACCGCCACCTGATCCTCGCCGGGGCGGTCGCGATCGGGCTCCCGGCGTGCGCCCCGACCGGCAGCACCGCCACCGCGGGTGAGAGCTCCCACCCCCCGACGCCGGCGATCACCGTGGCCGCCGCCGCAGACCTGCGGTTGGCCTTCGAGGAGCTGGGACGAGCGTTCGAGGCCCAGAGCGGCACTGCGGTGACCTTCTCGTTCGGCTCGTCGGGCCAGCTCGCTCAGCAGATCCGCAACGGCGCGCCGTTCGACGTGTTCGCCTCCGCCAACGTGGAGCTCGTCGACGACGTGATCGAGGCCGGCAAGGCCGACCGCTCCACCAAGTCCACGTACGCCTTCGGGCGCATCGTCGTCTACACCCCCGTGCCGAACGGACCCACCACCCTCGACACGCTCGCTGCTCCCGACGTCGAGCGGGTGGCGATCCCGAACCCCGACCATGCCCCCTACGGGGTGGCCGCCGAGGAGGCCCTGCGCGCCGCCGGAGTGTACGAGCGCGTGGCCCCCAAGCTGGTGCTGGGCGAGAACGTCTCCGACACCCTCCGGCTGGCCACCAGCGGCAACGCCGACGCCGCGATCGTCGCCCTGTCGCTGGTGACCACCCGACGAGACGGCAGCTGGGCCATCGTGGACCCCGCCCTGCACCGACCCCTGGAGCAAGCCCTGGTCGTCACCACGACCGACCCCGCCCGAGCGGAGCCGGCCCGGCGGTTCGCCGCCTTCGTCGGCTCGCCGGCCGGCCGCGAGGTCATGAACCGCTACGGGTTCGTCCTGCCTGGCGAGGAGACCCGTTGATGGACTGGACACCCCTGTGGCTGTCGGTGCGGGTGTCGCTCACCGTCACGGCCATCGTGGCCGTCACCGGCACGGGCGGCGGCTACCTGCTGGCGAAGGCGAAGGTCCGCGGTCGCGGCCTGCTCGAAGCGGTGGCCAGCCTTCCGATCGTGTTGCCGCCGACAGTGCTCGGGTACTACCTGCTCGTCGCCATGGGCCGCGACTCGGTCATCGGACGGGCGTGGGAGTCGGTGTTCGGGTCGCCGATCGTGTTCACCCTCACGGGCGCGGTGGTCGCGGCGACGGTGGCGTCGTTCCCGTTCTGCCTGCGCTCGGCGCGCGCCGCCTTCGAGGCGGTCGACCCCCGAGTGGAACAAGCAGCCCGCACCGTGGGCCTGCCCGAATGGCGAGTGGCGCTCCAGGTCACCCTGCCGATGGCGCGGCGGGGGGTGCTGGCGGGTATCACGCTGGCCTTCGCCCGAGCTCTCGGCGACTTCGGCGCCACGGTGATGGTGGCGGGCAACATCCCCGGCCGCACTCAGACCATGCCCATCGCGCTCTACGACGCGGTCCAGGCCGGCAACGACGACCGGGCCGCCCTCCTGGCGATCGTCCTGTCGGGGGTCGCGGTGGCCGCACTGCTCGCCGTGAGTCGCCTCGGCCGAGCGACGATGCCATGACGCCCGACCGGTGCGCCCTGGCGGTGGCGGTCCGCCGAGACCTCGGTGAGTTCCGTCTCGAGGTGACCTTCACGGTCGAGGCGGGCCTGGCCGTGGTGGTGGGCCCGTCCGGGGCGGGCAAGTCACTCACCCTGGCCCTCATCGCCGGGCTGGACCGCCCCGATGAAGGCACGATCCACATGGACGGTCAGATCGTCGCCGATGCCGGACGTAGCGTGCACGTGCGCACCCAGGACCGCCACGTCGGCATGGTTTTCCAGGACTCGCTCCTGCTCCCCCATCGCACCGCTCTCGACAACGTCGCCCTCGCGGTCCCTGGCGGCCATCGCCGGGCGCGGCGCCAGACCGCCATGACCTGGCTGGAGCGGGTGGGCGCCGCCGAGCTGGCCGCTCGGCATCCTCGGCAGCTCTCCGGGGGGCAACGCCAACGGATCGCGCTCGCCCGGGCCCTCGCCCGCCGACCACGCCTGCTGTTGCTCGACGAACCGTTCTCCGCCCTCGACCAGCCCACCCGCCGAGACCTGCGCGGACTGGTGCGCGACATCGTCGACACCGCGGGCGTGCCGGCCTTGTTCGTCACCCACGATCCCGCCGAAGCCGACGAGCTGGCCGACACCCTCATCACCTACGAGCACGGCACGGCGGTCTCGGTGGAGCGGCGCTGCCAACCCCGGACTGCTGCGGGCCGCACGTGACCCGGCAGGTCAGAGGCGCTCGATGATGGTGACGTTGGCCTGGCCGCCGCCCTCGCACATGGTCTGCAGGCCGTAGCGGCCACCGATCCGCTCGAGCTCGTTGAGCAGGGTGGTCATCAGACGGGCCCCCGTGGCCCCGAGCGGATGCCCCAGCGCGATGGCACCCCCGTTGACGTTCACCTTGGCCAGGTCCGCACCGGACTCCTTGGCCCAGGCCAGCACCACCGAGGCGAACGCCTCGTTGATCTCGACCAGGTCGATGTCATCGAGCGTCAGCCCGGTCTTGCGGAGCGCGTGCTCGGTGGCGGGGATCGGGGCGGTGAGCATCCACACCGGATCCGCGCCGCGCACCGAGAGGTGGTGGATGCGCGCTCGGGGCGTGAGCCCATGATCGGTCACCGCCTGCTCGGAGGCGATGAGCAGGCACGCGGAGGCATCGGAGATCTGGCTGGCCACCGCAGCGGTGACCCGACCGCCTTCCTGCAAGGTGGGGAGGCTCTTCATCTTGGCGATGTCGGGTTCGCGCCGAGGCCCCTCGTCGACCGTCACCTCACCGAGCGGCACGATCTCGTGGTCGAACCGCCCCTCATCGATCGCTCGCACGGCCCGACGATGGCTCTCGAGCGCGAACTCCTCCATGTCCTCGCGGGAGATCTCCCAGTGCTCGGCGATCATGTCGGCCGAGCGGAACTGGCTGATCTCCTGCGTGCCGTAGCGGTCGCGCCAGCCCTCCGAGCCACTGAAGGGATCGGGGAAGCCGAACTGCTCGCCCACGAGCATGGCCGACGAGATCGGGATGGCACTCATGTTCTGCACCCCGCCCGCCACCACGAGGTCCGCGGTGCCACTCATCACCGCCTGGGCGGCGAAGTGCACCGCCTGCTGCGACGAGCCGCACTGGCGATCGACGGTCGTGCCGGGCACCTCCTCGGGCAGCCCGGCGGCGAGCCAGCAGGTGCGCGCGATGTCGCCGGCCTGTGGCCCGATGGTGTCCACGCAGCCGAAGATCACGTCGTCGACCACGTGAGGGTCGATGCCGGTGCGATCGACCAGCGCTCGGATGGCGTGCGCGCCGAGATCGGCGGGATGGACCTGGCTCAACCCGCCACCCCGCCGGCCCACCGGCGTGCGGACCGCGTCGATGATGTAGGCCTCAGGCATGGGCACTCCTGTTCCGAAGCTCCGGACCGCTCGGACCGGGCAGGGTCGGCGGGCCGAGCACGTCGAGCGCGACCCGGCGGCGATGGTACGAGGCGTCGCCCCACGACGCGGCGAGCGCCCACACCCGCTTCATCCACAGGTGCAGGTCGTACTCGACCGTGTAGCCGATCGCGCCGTGGCACTGCAGTGCCTTGCGAGCCACCAGGGACGCGGCGCGCGACGCATAGCACTTCGCCATCGACACGTCGCGTGACCGGGTGTCGAGGCCATGGGCCATCGAGTAGGCGGCGTGGTACACGACCGGGCGGGCGAACTCGAGTTGGAGCAGCGCGTCGGCCAGATGGTGCTTGACGGCCTGGAAGCTGCCTACCGGCACCCCGAACTGTTCGCGCTGCTTGACGTAGTCGACGGTGACGGCGAGCAGGTGGTCGGCCAGCCCGAGCAGTTGGGCGGCGGTGCCCAGCACACCGCGATCGAACGCGGCATTGACCTGGTGCCAGCCCTCCGTACCGGACACCAGTGGGATCTCGTCGTTGCGGTTCCAGTCCACGGTGTACAGGCGGCGGGCGCCGTCGACGCTGGGCTGCTGCTCGATCGTGGCCCGCTCGGCGGGCAGGGCGAAGAGACGGTCCTCCCGCTCCAGCACCAGCAGGTCAGCGACGTTCGCATGCGACACGAACGGGGTGCCCACGAACCCGACCGCCACGATGGCCTCCCCGGCCGCGATCCTGGGCAGCCAGGCCGCCTTGAGCTCGTCACTGCCCACGGCCTCGAGCAACGGGGCCGCCACCGCGGTGGTCTCCACGATGGGCTCGGGCAGCGCGACCCGGCCGGTCTCCTCCAGCAGCAGCACGAGGTCGAGCTCGGTGAGGCCCAACCCGCCGTAGGCCTCGGAGAGGGTGAGACCGGTGACGCCCATCTCGGCCAGGGCTTCCCACACGTGGTCGGCACGGCCGTCCTCGTTGACCCAGGCGTAGCGCACTGCCTCGGGTGGGCATTCCTTGTCGAGCAGGTCGCGCACCGCGTCGCGGAACCAGAGCTGTTCATCGGTGAACGCGAAGCGCATCGCTCACTTCCTCGGTAGGCCGAGCACCCGCTCGGCGATCACGTTGCGCTGGATCTCGTTGGTGCCGGCGTAGATCGGCCCGGAGAGCGCGAACTGGTAACCCTTCATCCACGCTCCCCCCTCCACCGCTTCCGCTGCGCCGGCGACCAGCTCGCCGTGCGCGCCGAGCAGTGCCAGAGCCGTCTCGTGCAGCCGCACGTCCAGCTCGGACCACCAGATCTTGTTCAGGCTGGAGCGGGCTCCCGGAGGACGCCCCTCGACGATGTTGGTCACGTCCGCCAGCGTGTACAGCCGATACGCCTCGGCATCCATCCAGCCCTGGATCACGTCGTCTCGCACACTGGGGTCCGCCTCGCCGGCGCGCTGGCGGTACAGCTCGACCAGCCGGGCGGCCGTGGCCGTGAACCGGCCGGGGCTGCGCAGGGTCAGCCCCCGCTCAGAGGAGGTGGTGGCCATGGCCACGTTCCAACCCTCGTTCACCCCGCCGAGCACGCAGTCGTCGGGTACGAAGGCGTCCTCGAAGAACACCTCGGCGAAGCCTTCGTCCCCATCCAGCCGGCCGACTCCCCGGACCGTCACCCCGTCGGTGTCCAGTGGGACCAGGAAGTAGGTGAGGCCTCGGTGCCGCTCGGCCTGGGGGTCGGTGCGGAACAAGCCGAACAGGTGGGTGCAGAAGGCACCTCGGGTGGTCCAGGTCTTCTGACCCGTCAGCCGCCAGCCGCCGGCTGCCTCATCACGCACCGCCCGGCTCCTGATGCCGGCGAGATCGCTACCGGCGTTCGGTTCGCTCCACCCCTGACACCAGAGATCCTCGGCCGCGGCCATGCGGGGGAGGTAGCGGTCCTTCTGAGCCTGGGTGCCGAACTCGAACAGGGTGGGCGCCAACAGGAAGATGCCGTTCTGGGTCACCCGCTGCGGCGCGCCGGCCCGGTAGTACTCCTCCTCGAAGATCAGCCACTCCCACAGCGACGCTCCTCGGCCGCCGTACTCCGGAGGCCAGGACACCACCGCCCACCGGGCTTCGTAGAGCTTGCGCTCCCATTCGAGATGCAGGGCGAAGCCTTCCCGGGTGTCACCGGACGGCAGGGGCTCGGGCGGGACGTTCGCCTCCAACCACGCCCGGCACTCGTCACGGAAGCGCTCCTCGCGCTCGCTCCACGTCAGGTCCACGGACCCAGTCTGGCACCGGACCTGACGAGTCGTCAGATCCTCGCCTACACTGGGTGTTCTCGCCGCTGCTCGTCACAGGAGGGCCGCTGGTGCGCGAGCTACCCAAGATCATCAGCGTCGACGATCACGTGATCGAGCCACCGAACGTCTGGACCGACCGGTTGCCCTCCCGCTACCGCGACGTCGGCCCTCGGGTCGAGCGCAGGAAGGTGAGCAACCTCCAGTTCAACGGCACCACCTACACCTGGGACCTCGACGACGAGGACGGAGTCGAGACCGACTTCTGGGTCTACGAGGACCTCACCGTCCCCCACCGGCGCATCATCGCCGCGGCGGGCTACCCGAAGGACGAGGTCACCCTCACCCCGATCACCTACGAGCAGATGCGACCCGGCTGCTACGAGCAGAAGGCCCGGCTCGAGGACATGGACATCAACTGGGTCGAGGCCTCGCTGTCGTTCCCGACGTTCCCGCGGTTCTGCGGCCAGACGTTCCTGGAGGCCAAGGATCGCGAGCTCGCCGGGCTGTGTGTGCGGGCCTACAACGACTGGATGGTCGAGGAGTGGTCGGCCGGGACCGGCGGTCGGCTCATCCCGCTGTGCATCGTGCCGCTCTGGGACGTCCACGAGGCTGCGGCCGAGGTGCGTCGCAATGCGGACCGGGGGGTGCACGCGGTCTGCTTCAGCGAGATCCCCTATCACCTCGGCCTGCCGAGCGTCCACGACAAGGATCGCTACTGGGACCCGTTCTTCGCCGCCTGCGAGGAGACCGACACGGTGGTCTGCATGCACATCGGGTCGTCCTCGAAGATGCCGGCCACCTCTCCCGACGCCTCCGCAGCGGTGCAGGCGACCCTCAGCTTCAACAACGCGATGGGGTCGCTGTCGGACTTCCTGTTCTCCGGGGTGCTGGTGCGCTTCCCCCGACTGAAGCTGGCCTACTCGGAGGGCCAGATCGGGTGGTTGCCCTACATCCTCGAGCGGGCCGACGACGTGTGGAACCAGTTCCGTGGCTGGGCCTTCGATCGGTCGCTCGTGCCCGAACCGCCGTCGACCTACTACCGGCGCCAGGTCTACGGCTGCTTCTTCCGCGACGCTCACGGCCTGCGGAGCCTGGACGAGATCGGTGTGGACAACGTGACCTTCGAGACCGACTATCCGCACTCCGACTCGACCTGGCCGGAGACGAAGCAGATCGCCGAGGCGATGTTCGCGGAGCTCGACGACGAGACCGTCTACAAGATCGTCCGGGGCAACGCTATCGAGATGCTCAGCCTCGACTTCGTCTGACCGGCGGGACCGGCCGTGAGGTCCCGGTCGCGGTCCGTGACGGAGCAGCCAGGGAGTGGTCGGGACGACACCTCACGTGCACATGTGACCCATCTGCGGGTCGATTTCACCACGATGCGTGATCTTCTGTTGACGATCCGCGCGCACCAGCCGGCAAGTCTCGTCTCAACGGTAAGAAAACCCTTGCGGAAAGACGGCTTTCCTATTAGATAGGTCATTGTGCCTATGTGACCTCCAGCACAGGAGGCTGGCACGGTGGCGATACAAGCGTGGGTGGCTGGGGCGATCCGAGGCCACCGGGGAGGAAGCTTCATGAACACCGCCTTTTCCATGCCGTCGCGCGCCTTGTCGCGCCGGAGACTGGCGATCATCACCGCCGCCGCGCTGGCGATCGCGGCGATGGTGATCGCGCGCACCCCCAGCGGGGCCGGCGCCGACTCGCAGACCTCGAACGTGGCCGCGAACTGCTCGGCTCTCGGCATCAACCTCAGCGCGACGGTCCCGGTGACGGTGACCGACACCCCTGACCCCGCGACGGCAGGTGGTCAGGTCACCCTCGACATCGAATCCGGGCTCCCGACCCTCACGCTGACCGTGACGATCAACAGCGCGACCATCAACATCCCGATCCCCTCGCAGGTCCAGAGCGTCGACAGCGTGACCTTCACCGGGGGGAACGTGACCCCGAGCTGGTCGGTCAGCGCGACGCATCTGTCGCTCACCTTCACCGGGCCGATCTCGTCCACGGCCATCCAGATCCCGAAGGCCACGATCGTCCAGACGATCAAGCCCGGCACGGCCGGCCAGACCATCCAGTGGAAGACGTTCAGCAGCATCGTGTCGAACGCCGTGCTGGGCACCACGCCCCTCACCGCGAACTGCACGCCGACCGACCCGAACCAGGTGCTGAACACCACGGCGATCCAGGCTCCGGCGACGACCACCACCACGGCTCCGCCGACCACCACCACCACGGCTCCGCCGACCACCACCACCACGGCACCGCCGACCACCACCACCACGGCAC
>NZ_DAIUCK010000099.1:0-11626 GCF_036846205.1 Rhabdothermincola sp.
ATGTGGGAGGGCGGTGGGTAGCGAGCGCGGACCCACCGTGCGCTAGCCTCTCGGGAGGGCGGAGGTCGCTCGGGAGGAGGCTCGTCTGATGATCCGTCGTTCACTCGTGCTGGTCGCGCTGGTGCTCGCCGTGGTCGGGCTGGCCGCGCCCGCCCACGCCCAGGACTACCCGCCCCAGCCGGGCATCACCGTCGACAAGCCCAACGTCGATCCCGGCGACACCGTCCGAGTCACCGGTCGCGGTTGCGAGGCCGGCGCCTCGGTCACCATCCAGTTCAACGGCCAGACGGTGGCCACGGTCACCGCTGGGTCAGACGGCAGCTTCTCGGGCTCGTTCACCGTTCCCGCCGGGACGCCAACCGGGACCTACCAGGTCAGCGCGACCGGGTGCGCCACCCAGGTGCTCAGCACCTCGATCACCGTCGGCACGGCCGTCACCCCGACGACCTCGCCGAGCGTGTTGCCCCGCACCGGTTCCGGCACGACGGAGACACTGCTGCGGGTCGGCATCGTGCTGGTCGCCGCCGGCGGGCTGCTGGCATTGGCCGCTCGCCGCCGCGGAGCGGTACCCACCCGCTGATCGCCCGCGCACCAGCCGGTCGAGCGCGCCCACTCGCTCAACCCGCCCGGGGCGGAGCCGTTCGCGAGCGGGCTCGACCCGGCAGTGGGGTCAGAGCAGGTTGCCGAGCTCCTGCACGCCTGTGAACCGATCGATGATCGGGACCTCGAACCGCGCCCCCGGGGTGCCCGCCGAGACTCGGCGCGGGGGTTCCACCGGGATGACGTCGTGGGGGGTGAGCAGGCCCTCGGTGACGAGGTCATCGATGAACGCAGACACGGATTCCAGGGCGCCGACCCGGGTGGTGGAGTAGCTCGCCTCCACCTGGGCCACGACCTCGTCCGTGGATGCGCCACTCGCGAGCGCCTGCCAGATCTGCACGCCGAGGCCGGCGAGCGTGTAGCAGGTGCCCGCAGCGAGGTTGATGATCACCACCTCGTCGCCGAGCGTCTCGTGGATGACCGAGGGAGCGTTGACCCGGAAGCGTTGATCCGTCACGGGGCATGCCTTTCCTCGGGGGCACGGGCCGTCACCAGCCAGGGGCGCCCAACGCTACCGGTGGCCCCCGCATCCATCCAGCACCTCCTCGTCCTCGTAGGCTCGATCGCGGTGCAGGGTTGGAGACAGGTCCGTGTCGAGGTGGATGCCACTGCGGTGGACATCGTGTCAGGCGCCTTATGGGGCGCGGGCGCCGCCGGGATCGAGGAATGCCCGGTGGCAAGCGGCGCCCGCTGCGCGCTGCTGGCCGCCGTGCCCGCCGACCGGCTCGAAGCCGTCCTGGACGCGGTCTCCGAGCTCGATCCGGTCGTCGCCGACCTCGATCCCGGGGCCGGGCTGGACACCTGGAAGCGTCATGCGCGCCCGGTCGAGGCCGGCCCGTTCGTGGTGGAGCCGGCCTGGTGGGCACCGGCAGCCACCTCGGCCGCACCGGGCGTCGGGGCCTGCGGTGGGGTCGGTACCGAGCGTCGCCACCTGCGGATCGATCCCGGCCGCAGCTTCGGGAGTGGCAGCCACGTGACGACCAGGCTGATGCTGGAAGCGGTCGGGCGCTTCACCCGGCCCGGGTCCCGGATGCTCGACGTGGGCTGCGGCTCGGGGGTGTTGTCGGTGGCGGCGGCCCTGTCGGGCGCGTCGGAGGTGCGGGCGATCGACATCGACCCCCACGCGGTGGAGGCGACCATCGCCAACGCTCGGCGCAACGGCGTGGGGGCGCGGATCGACTGCGACGGCGCCAGCCTGGAGCAGGTTCGCGGGGTCTTCGATCTCGTGCTGGCGAACATCGGGGCCTCGGTGCTCGTCGACCTCGCCGGGCCGCTGGCGGCCCGGGTCGCGCCGGGCGGCCGGCTGGTGCTGAGCGGGATGCTCGACGAGCAGGTGGACCAGGTGGCTGCTGCCCACGCCCATGCGTTCCCCGAACGGGCGGAGCGCCGGGGTCGCGACGGGTGGGGGTTGCTGGTGCTGTGCCGGCCGGCCGGGTCCCCGGCCCCCTCGGGATCTCCGGTCGGGGAGCGGGGATCGCCGGATCGGTGATCCCCGACCCGCACCGGTAGCGTTGGTTGCCGACCCGGCCGCCTTCCGCGGCCGGCGATCCCGGGGGGTTCTCGCGTGAAGGAGTTCGATCAGCTCTACATCGGTGGTGCCTGGGTGCCGTCCCAGGGCGGCGAGACGATCGAGGTCGTCAACCCCTCCACCGAGCAGGTCTGCGGGCGCGTGCCGGCGGGGACGCCGGCGGATGTCGATCGCGCCGTCGAGGCGGCTCGCGCCGCCTTCGAGACCTGGGGTTTCACATCCCCTGAGGAGCGCCGCAAGCACATCGAGGGCATCGCGGAGGGTCTGCGGTCGCGAAGCGAGGAGATCGCGGCCTGCATCTCCCAAGAGCTCGGCATGCCCATCCGGCTGGCCACCGCCATCCAGGCAGGGTTGCCGGCGGCGAACATGGCCAACCACGTCCGGATCCTCGAGGACTTCCCGTTCGAGGAGCGGGTCGGCAACTCCCTGGTCATCCGCGAACCGGTGGGGGTGGTCGGAGCGATCACTCCGTGGAACTACCCGCTCCACCAGATCGTGGCCAAGGTCGCCCCCGCCCTCGCTGCCGGTTGCACCGTGGTGCTCAAACCCAGCGAGGTCACACCCTTGAACGCCTTCATCCTCACCGAGATCATCGACGCGGTGGGCCTGCCCGCAGGGACGTTCAACCTGGTCACCGGCACCGGCCCGGTGGTCGGCGAGGCCATCGCCGCTCATCCGGACGTCGACATGGTGTCGTTCACGGGCTCGACCCGGGCCGGCAAGCGGGTCACCGAGCTCGGCGCGCAGACCGTCAAGCGGGTCCACCTGGAGCTCGGGGGGAAGTCCGCCAACGTGATCCTCGACGACGCGGACCTCGACGCCTGCGTCGCTCCCGGCGTGATCTCGGGTTGCTTCCTGAACTCGGGCCAGACCTGCAGCGCGCTCACCCGGATGCTGGTCCCCCGCGGCATGCAGGCACAGGTGGTGGCCCTGGCCAAGGCCGCGGCCGAGAGCGTCACCGTGGGCCCGGCGGACTCCGACGCCAGGCTCGGCCCGCTCGTCTCGGCCACCCAGCGCGATCGGGTGCGGGCCTACATCCAGACCGGCATCGACGAGGGGGCCACGCTCGTGACCGGCGGTGTCGATCCGCCCGAGGGCCTCGACACCGGGTACTTCGTGCAGCCCACGGTCTTCGCCGACGTCACCCCGGACATGACGATCGCGCGGGAGGAGATCTTCGGCCCCGTGCTGGCGATCATGCCCTACGACGACGAGGAGCAGGCGGTCGAGATCGCCAACGCCACCATCTACGGATTGGCTGGGGCGGTGCAGTCGGCCGACGTCGAGCGCGCGAAGGCGTTCGCCCGGCGGATGCGAACCGGTCAGGTGAACATCAACGAAGGTGGGTTCAACCTGCTCGCGCCGTTCGGCGGGTACAAGCAGTCGGGCAACGGGCGGGAGCTGGGCCGGTTCGGCCTCGAGGAGTTCCTCGAGTACAAGTCCCTCCAGCTCCCGGCTTGATCGGCCCGTGACCGCCACGACGGAGGTGCCCGCCGAGGCGGGTGGGCGGGTGTTCCGCCGCGGGATGGGCGTCGTGCTCCGCCACGCGCGCCGCCAGCGCCGCACGTTCGCCGTCAGCCTGATCGGCGCCACCGTGTACGCGATGGCGGCCGTGGGCACGACCGTGGTACTCGGGCGGGTCACCAACCAGGTGATCGTCCCGGCTTTCGGTGAGGGGGTCAGTCGCTCCGCGGTCGTCGGTGCCGCCGTGGCGCTGCTGCTGATCGCCTTCCTGCGCGCCGGTTCGATCGTGTTGCGGCGGTACTTCGCGGCACTCACGACGTTCCGCACCCAGGCCCATCTGCGGCGCGAGGTGACCGACCGCTACCTGCAGGTGCCGCTCGGGTACCACCGGGCGACGCCCACGGGGCAGCTCCTGGCCCACGCCGACAGCGACGTGCTGGCAGCCACCGAGGTGCTCAACGCGCTGCCCTTCAGCCTCGGCGTGATGGTGCTGATCGTGTTCGCGCTGATCAGCCTGCTGCTCGTGGACCCACTGATCACCCTCGTGGCCGTCCTGCTCTTCCCCCTCCTGGCGTTGCTCAACCGGGTGTACACCACGGCGGTGGAGCGGCCGGTGGCCGTGGTGCAGCGGCGGGTGGCGGAGGTCTCGCGCATTGCTCACGAGAGCTTCGACGGCGCGCTGGTGGTGAAGACCCTCGGGCGTTCCGACGATGAGGTGGCCCGACTCGACGAGGCCGCGGACCGGCTTCTCGATGCCCGTGTGCGGGTGGGTCGCATCCGTGCCCTGTTCGAGCCGGCGATCGACGCCATCCCGAACATCGGCATCATCCTGCTCCTGCTCATCGGGAGCTGGGAGCTCAGCCAGGGCATGCTGAACGAGGGCGAGCTCGTGCAGGCCATGGCGTTGTTCGGGTTGCTCGCGTTCCCGATGCGGGTGGTGGGGTTCTTCCTCCAGGAGCTGCCGCGATGCGTCGTGGCCACCGCGCGCCTCGACCGGGTGCTCGCCGAGCCTGGCGCGCCGGAGGCCGAGCGCTCGGCCTCCCGCTGCTTGCCGGCGGGGCCCCTCGGGGTGCGTTACGACGACGTCAGCTTCGCCTACGGCGGGCACCGGGTCCTGGAGGGGGTGTCGCTCCGGGTCGACCCGGGCGAGATCGTGGCCCTGGTCGGTGCCACCGGTGCGGGGAAGACGACCCTGTGCGAGCTGCTGGTACGGATGGCGGACCCGCTCTCCGGCACGGTGTCCGTGGGCGGGGTCGACCTGCGGTGGGTCGAGCCCACCGAGCTCCGCCGAGCCGTGGCCCTGGTGTTCCAGGAGACCTTCCTGTTCGCCGACACCGTGGCCCAGAACATCACCCTCGGCGACGAGGTCAGCGAGGGACAGCTCATCGAGGCTGCCCGGGTGGCGCAGGCGCACGAGTTCATCTCCCGCCTCCCGGACGGCTACGAGACCGTCGTCGGGGAGCGGGGTGTCACCCTCTCGGGCGGCCAGCGCCAGCGGGTCGCGCTGGCCCGAGCCCTGCTCCGCCGACCCCGGGTCCTGGTCCTCGACGACGCGACCTCCGCGGTGGACCCCGTGGTGGAAGCGGAGATCCTCGAGGGGCTCCGCCGCGCGCTCGACATGACCACTCTCGTCGTCGCCCACCGGGTCTCCACCATCGGGCTCGCGGATCGGGTGGTGCTGCTCGAGAGCGGTCGGGTGATCGCCACCGGAACGCATGAGGAGCTGCTGTCGGTTCCCGCGTACGAAGCGATCGTGCGGGCGTACGAGACAGGTGGCGAACCATGACCGCCGTCGCCGACGAACAGGAGCTCGATCCCGAATCGGGGCTGTTCGACGACATCGAAGCCCACCTCCGCGGCGGGGACGCGGCGGGGGCCACCGGCGGCGCCGTACAGGTCCTCCGACGCGGGCTGGCCATCTCCCCCGAGCTTCGTCGAGGCCTGCGCTTCACGGTGCTCATGGCCCTCGCGGGCGCGGTGGGCCGCATCGCGGTACCGGTGCTCATCCAGCAGATCCTCGACGAAGGGGTCACCGGGTCGGGCGGTCTGCGAGCCGGCTTCGTGCTGTCGGCGTGCGGGGTCACCCTCCTGGTGGTGGTGGCGGTGATGGCGATCTCCCGCATCACCTACATCAGGCTGGTCCAGTCCGCGGAAGCCATGCTGCGCAGCCTGCGGGTGCGCGCCTTCGCCCACATCCACCGGCTCTCCGTCGCGGACCACGACGAGGCCAAGCGGGGGGTGCTCACGGCGCGGGTCACCAGCGACATCGAGACCATCGCCCGGTTCGCGCAGTGGGGCGGCATCGCCTGGATCGTGAACACGATCGTGATCCTCGGCGTGCTCGCCGTGATGGCGGTGTACTCGTGGCAGGTCGCCCTGCTGGTGATCGTGGTGTTCGCGCCGATGCTGCCGGTCATGCGGGCCCTGCAGCGCAGGCAGCTGCGCGCCTACGACCAGGTGCGCACCCGTGTCGGCGAGACCATGTCCGCCATCTCGGAGAGCATCATGGGAGCCGGCGTCGTGCGCGCCTACGGCATCGGTGGGCGGGTCCGCGAACGGGTGCACGGCGCCATCGACCGTCAGTACCGCAGCGAGGTGCGAGCAGCCCGCTACTTCGCCCTGCTGTTCCCGCTCGGGGACATCTTCGGCGGCACGGCGCTCGCGGCCGTGGTGGCCGCCGGGGCGTGGTTCGGCCCGGGCTGGGGGCTCAACGTCGGGAGCCTCGTGGCCTGCCTGTTCCTGGTCAACCTCATCCTCGGTCCCATCGCCGAGCTGGGGGAGATCCTGGACCAGACGCAGACCGCGCTCTCGGGCTGGCGCAAGGTGCTCGACGTGCTCGACCTGCCGATCGACGTCCCCGAGCCCGACCCCGGGGTGGCGCTCCCCGGGGGACCGCTCGACGTGCGGGTCGAGGACCTGTCGTTCGCCTACCGGGAGGGCGGCCGGGTGCTGCACGGGGTGTCGGTCGAGATCCCCGCCGGCGCGGATGTCGCCGTGGTGGGCGAGACCGGATCGGGCAAGACCACCTTCGCCAAGCTCCTCTGCCGGCTGGCGGATCCCACGGACGGGCGGATCCTCGTCGGCGGTGTCGATCTGCGCCAGGTCGCGCCCGGGTCGCGCCACGACGCGATCCGGCTGGTCCCCCAGGACGGATTCCTCTTCGACACCTCGATCCGTGAGAACGTGCGCATGGGTCGGGCAGGCGCAGGCGACGGCGAGGTGGAGGAGGTCTTCCGCCGGTTGGGTCTCGACGAGTGGCTCGCCCGACTCCCGGCCGGGCTCGACACCATGGTGGGCGAGCGCGGTGAGCACCTCTCGGTGGGCGAGCGCCAGCTCGTCGCCCTCGCCCGCGCCGCGGTGGCCAACCCGGGCCTGCTCATCCTCGACGAGGCCACCTCCGCCGTCGACCCCGAGACGGAACGAGCCATCACCACCGCGCTCGCCCGGCTGGCGCAGGGGCGGACGACCGTCAGCGTCGCCCACCGGTTGTCGACCGCCGAGGCGGCCGATGTGGTGCTGGTGTTCGACGCGGGACGCATCGTGGAGCAGGGCTCGCACGCCGAGCTGGTGGCCTCGGGCGGGCGGTACGCCGAGCTCTACGAGAGCTGGCTCGGCAACACCCGGCGCGACGGTTCCTGACGACTGACGGCCGGCAGGGCGGCTTTTTCGCCCCGTGGGGCCGGTGGCTAGATTCGGCTCCGCCCCGACCGGTCGCGATGCCCTGACTTGGAGGAATCCCGTGAACGATCCCGTGCGCGTTGCCGTCACCGGAGCCGCTGGCCAGATCGGCTACAGCCTCCTGTTCCGCATCGCGAGCGGCCAGATGCTCGGCCCGGATCAGCCGGTGATCCTCCAGCTCCTCGACATCACGCCAGCCATGGACGCCCTGCGGGGCGTGGTGATGGAGCTCGAGGACTGCGCCTTCCCCCTCCTCGAGTCGATCAACCAGACCGACGAGCCGGCAGAGGCGTTCAGCGGTGCCGATTATGCGCTGCTGGTCGGTGCCCGGCCTCGTTCGAAGGGCATGGAGCGCAAAGACCTCCTCGAGGCCAACGGGGCGATCTTCACCGTCCAGGGCAAGGCCCTCAACGACCATGCCTCCAAGGACGTGCGGGTCCTGGTGGTGGGGAACCCGGCGAACACGAACTGCCTGATCGCCATGAACAACGCGCCCGACCTGCCGCGGCGCCACTTCACGGCCATGACCCGCCTCGACCACAACCGGGCGGTGGCGCAGATCGCCAAGCGGGCGGGTCGCTCGGTCCGGTCGGTGAAGAAGGTGTCGATCTGGGGGAACCACTCGGCCACCCAGTACCCGCACCTGTTCGCTGCGGAGATCGACGGCGTGAACGCGCACCAGGTCATCGACGACCTGGGATGGGTGCAGGACGACTTCATCCCCACGGTGCAGCAGCGGGGCGCAGCGATCATCGAGGCCCGGGGGCTGTCGAGCGCCGCCTCGGCCGCGAACGCCGCGCTCGACCACATGCGCGACTGGGTGCTGGGCACCCCGAGCGGTGATTGGGTGAGCATGGCAGTGGCCTCCGACGGCAGCTACGGGGTGCCCGAAGGGCTGATCTGCTCGTTCCCGGTCACCACCTCCGCCGGCGAGTGGGAGATCGTGCAGGGTCTCGAGCTCGACGACTTCGCCCGCCAGCGGTTCGACGCCAGTGTCGCCGAGCTGATCGAGGAGCGCGACACGGTGGTCGAGCTCGGTCTCATCTGATCGTGGCTACTTGAGGAACTTGCTGGTGGTGTTGTCGGCCAGGACCTTGCCCGCGGTCTGACAGGCCGGGCAGTAGTTGACCGTGTAGGTCGAGTAGGACACCGAGCGGATGGTGTCGCCGCACACCGGGCACGGCTGGCCTTCACGATGGTGGACCGCGCCCGGCCGCTCCTTCGAGTGGCTCATGTCGTCGCGATCACGTTCGTAGGCCAGCGGCTCCTCGATGCACCGGCGGATCGCCGCATGCAGCCGATCGATGTCGTCCGGACCGAGGTTCGCGGTGTTGGCGAACGGCGACAGGCCTGCCCGGTGGCAGATCTCGTTGGCCAGCCGGCGGCCGATCCCGGCGATACACCGCTGGTCGCGCAGGAAGCCGTGGACGCGCCTGGAGACACGGCGCAGGCGGCGTTCGAGCTCGTCGCGCGACACGGCGTCCGCCTCGGGTCCCAGGTCGGCGAGGGGGTCCTGAAGAAGCGGGTCGTCCTGGATCACCCAGATGCCTGCTCTTTTCTCCCTGCCTGCCTCGGTGAGCAACAACCCGCTGCCGTCCGCGAACAGCCAGCGGGCCAGCGCGCCCCGTGGCCTCGAGGCGAGCTTCTTGTCGGGACGGAGGCGCCCGCCCTGCATGAGGTGCACGACGAAGGTCGCGGCCTGCATGTCGAGCAACAGGTACTTGCCGCGCCGCCTGACCGCGACGAGCGGGTGACCGAAGGCCACTTCCGGCGGCGGGGTCACGGTCTTGAGCGCGGTGAACGACATGGCCTGGAACTGCTCGAGGACCCGACCGCCGACGGCGGCCGTCAGACGTTCGGCATGCGCTTGCAGCTCTGGCAGCTCGGGCACGGCGCTCGTCCCCTCAGTAGCTCGTCTCGGCTCGGAGCGCCCCGAAGAGGTCTTGGAGGCCGGCGAGGGAAGCCTGCTGCGACGCCAGCGCTCGGATGTCGCCGCCGATGCGCAAGCCCCCGGTCATGAAGGCGGCCTGCGCGCTCTGGATCCCCTGGTTGATCCGGGCAGCCGTGTCGCGATCGGTGATGAACGTCACCGTCGGTGCGCTGGCCCGCCCGCGGTGCGCCCGGACCCGCCCGCCGCGCAGGACGAGGTGGTACGCGACCTCCGTCCCGTCATCGTCGGTCACCACCTGCTGGATGACCATGTCGAGGTCCGGATCGACCGCGTCGGTGGCCGCCTCCGCGGCGCGCTCGAGGGCGGCGAGCCACTCGTCAGACAGGAATCGCAGCACCTGGCCAGGCTAGACACGGGCTCCTCGCCTCACGACCGTTCGCCGGCCCCCGGGGGCTGCGCAACGGCAGTACGATCACCCGCCATGCAGGAGGTCGCCCGGGGCGTGAAGGTCTTCGACGCCCCGGCGGTGTCGGGGCGGTGGCAGCCGATGACAGGCCCGGACGACGTGCTCGATCTGATGGACTCCGGCGCCGAGGGCGTGATCGCGCTGGTGCGCGACGCGGGCGCCACCTTCCTGTCACCGATCTTCCACGAGCTCGCCGGCGTGGTCTGCACCGGAGGCACCCCGCGCAGCCACATCGGGATCGTGAGCCGGGAGTTCCACGTGCCGTGCATCATGGGCGCCACCTTCGTGGGTCGCGAACCCGAACCGGGCAGCATGGTGGAGCTCGACTGCAGTGGGGCCGAAGGCGTCCTCCGTGGCTGATCCGGCACGGCCGAGACCACCGGGGCACCGCGACTGCGAGCACGACCTGGAGGAGGCGAACCGACTGATCGCCTACCACAGCCCGATCGCCCAGGCCCTGACGGCGGAGCGCACGTCGTACCGCTCACAGCTCATCCCCGTCACCGCGTACATCGTCGTGGCCTGTGCCGAGACGTTCTACCGGTACCCGGCGATGATCGAGGCGATCGACGCGGCCATGCCCGCGGAGGAGATCGGACGGGCCGGCCGGCGACCTGGGAGCACCATCAACACCGTCCACCTGTGGTCGATCGCCAACTTCTACCTGACAGGACGCAAGGCGCTCACCGCGATCGATCCTGGTCTCGACGACCCCCATGCGGCCCGCACCGTCCTCGAGTTCTGGGAGCGGGCGGCGATGGCGTTCCGCGGGGGTGACGGCACCCGCCAGGCATGGGATGCCGGGGGTGTCGTCCGGCCCTACGGCGACGACATCGTGCAGACCCTCGTGGAGGGTGCCCAGCCGATCGCCGACGAGGAGCAGCGGAGCCGGGTCAGGCGGTTCAACGCCACGCTGGTGAACTACCTGTTCCTCCTCTACTTCGATACCCGAGTGGGCACGGGCGACACCGGTCCGTACGTGCTGCCCGACGGGCGGGTCCTGCTGGTGCGCGACTTCTACCGCTTGGGCCACAGCGACTTCTGGTGGTCCGATGTGGCCGCCGGCATGCCCTACCAGAACCTCACGGCCGGCCTGGTGCTCGACGGGGTCGACGTACGGATCTCCGACTTCGGTTCCTGCGTCACCGTCCCGGAGGACTACCTCGGCCATCTCAGCGGGTTCGGGCTGTTCACCACCGACACCCCGGACGGGTCCCTGGCCCCGGTCCCCCTCGACGAGATGGACGCGCTGGTGTCGACCGTCCGTACCGTGCAGGCGCGCCACTACCGCAACATCGTGGCCATGAGCCGTGATGAGATGATCCGCGCCGGCGCCTACGTCTATTTCACCTTCCTGCGACCCTTCGCCGAAGCGGCCGGGGTGGCGGATCGACTCGACTGGTCCGTTCCGAAGGCGGTCCCCGAGCCGCTGTACGAACTGTTCTCCGCTCTCACGGGTGACGAGGTGGAGCTCGGCGGCGACGGCGACTACTACTCGCTCATCCGCCCGTCGTGACCGCTGAGACGGGCGCACCGCTAATGTCCGGTCGTCCGGTTCGTGGAAGCTTCGAGGAAGGGAGCACCTGTGGGCTTCATGGACGACCTCAAGCGGGGCGCTGACAGCCTCAGCAGCAAGATCAACCAGGGCCTTTCCGGCAGCGGCAGCGGTGCGCCCAGCGCTGCTCGGGCCGAGCCGCTGCTGCGAGATCTGGGTGTGCTCACCTTCCTGGAGCGGACCGGGAGGTTGAGCGAGGCCCAGCAGGCCGATGTCCAGCGGGTGCTGGCGGACCTGCAGTCCCTCGAGGCACAGGGGGTTCGCCTGGACCTGGCGCTGCGCAGCGCGCCCCCGCCTCCACCGGGTGCCGCTGCGCCACCGCCCCCACCGGGTGCCGCTGCACCGCCGCCTCCTGGAGCGGCTGCACCGCCGCCCCCACCGAGCAGTGTGGCGCCGCCACCGCCTCCACCGGGTGCGGCTACGCCGCCCCCACCTCCACCGGGT
>NZ_DAIUCK010000100.1:0-11576 GCF_036846205.1 Rhabdothermincola sp.
CGCCAGCGGCTGCTCGAGGGTGGCGGTCGAGCCCAGCAGCAGCGCTGCGGGCTCGCCGGAGCGCAGTGTCCTCGCGATGCGCTCCACGGTCGAGGCGTCCACGGCTCGGGCGCGGGGGCGTTCGAGCGGCTGGGCCGGCCCGGGCGCGGGTGACCACGACACGTCCGCGGGCAGGATCAGGGTGGCGACCTGCCCGGGTGGGCCGTAGGAGGCAGCGACGGCTCGGGCGGCGTCGAGCGCCACCTCGTCCGGGCTCTGCGAGGTGCGGATCCAACCCGAGACGTTGCGGGCCACCGTCTCGATGTCGGACTCGAGCGGCGCGTCGTACTGCTTGTGATAGGTGGCGTGGTCACCGACGATGTTCACGATCGGCGACCGGGCCCGGCGTGCGTTGTGCAGGTTCGCGACCCCGTTGCCCAGCCCCGACCCCAGATGCAGCAGGGTCGCTGCGGGGCGACCGGTCATGCGCGCGTAGCCGTCGGCAGCGCCGGTGACGACACCCTCGAACAGGCCGAGCACCCCCCGCATCTCCGGCACGGAGTCGAGCGCGGCCACGAAGTGCATCTCCGAGGTGCCCGGGTTCATGAAGCACACGTCGACGCCGGCGTCGACGAGCGTGCGGATCAGGGCTTGCGCGCCGTTCATCGTTCGGTCCACCTTCAGTCGAAGAGCTTGCCGGGGTTGAGGATGCCGTTGGGGTCGAACGCGGTCTTGATACGCCGCATGAGATCGATCTTCACCGGGTCTTCCAGCTCGAGGAAGTAGCGCTTCTTCTCAGTGCCGATGCCGTGCTCGCCGGAGATGGTGCCGCCCAGCTCGATCCCCACGGCGAACAAGGCGCGCATCAGGTGGTAGCGCACCTCCGGGTCGGGTTGGAACACGGCGAGATGGACGTTGCCGTCACCGGCGTGACCGCATCCGGCGATCCAGGCCTGGTGCTCGGCCGCGAGCTCGGCGACCCGGGACATGAACCGGGCGATGGCGGCACGGGGAACCACCAGGTCGACGATGTCGTCGGCGTTGTTCGCCTTGGCGAGCCAGAAGGCCTTCTCCCGGGCTTCGATGAGCTGGGTTGCGGCGTTCGGGGGAAGCACGTAGACGTCGACCGCGCCGAGCTGCCCGAGCTGCTCGCCGAGTGTGGCGACGTCCTCGTCGAGCCGGTCGGCGTGCGAGCTCTCCATCATCACCACCAGGTAGGCGAGGGCGGTCTCCTTGACCTCCTGGGGGATCCCGAGCTCCAGGCCGTAGGTCGAGCAGGTGGCGCTCATCGTCAGCATGTCGATGTACTCGAGGATCACCGGACCGATGCCGCTGTCGACGATGCGGGGGACGGCCGCCGTCACCTCCTCCAGGGTGGTGAACGGGGCCAGGACGGTGGCTCGGTGCGCCGGCCGGGGATACAGCTTGAGGATGACCTCGGTGACGATCGCCAGGGTGCCTTCGGAGCCGATGATCAGCTGGGTGAGGTCGTAGCCGGTGGTGGCCTTGACGAACTTGCCGCCGGTCCGGATCACCTCACCGGTGGGGAGCACCGCTTCGAGGCCGAGCACGTGATGGCGGGTCACGCCGTAGCGGACCGCTCGCATCCCACCGGCGTTGGTGGCCACGTTGCCGCCCAGGCTGGCGCTGTACTCGCCCGGGTACACGGGGTACACGAGCCCGTGCTGGCGAGTCACCTCGTCGAGCTGCTCGAGCCGCACCCCCGGCTGGACGACCGCCACGTGGTTCTCGGTGTCGATGTCGATGATCGCGCCCATGCGGTCGAAGGCCAGCAGGATGCCCTCGGCGAGGGGGATCGCCGCTCCGGACAGCCCGGTGCCGCTGCCGCGGGCGGTGACCGGGATGCGGTGCTCGTTGGCGACCCGGAGTACGGCGGCGACCTCGTCGGTGGTCTCCGGGAACACCAGCGCCGCGGGGGTGGTCGGGGTGCTGCCGAGGGCCTCGTCGTGGGTGAAGTCCTCCTTGATGGCGGTGCCGGTGTGCACGTTGGCCGGCCCCACGATGGAGCTGAGCAGTGCCGCGATCTCGGTCAACTCCGGTGCCCTCCGCTGTCCCGCTCGACGGCTCGTGCCGCCGGTGCCCCCGCTACGTGCCTGCTTGTGTAGGTGGCGGGCGCGGGTCGGTCAAGCTCGCACGGAGGACGGCTCACCAGAGGCCGAGCTCGAGTCCCGCCGCGATCGTCTGGCCGAGCTCCGTCGCCTGCTGCAGGTGCTCGCCCTCCACGTCCCCGATGACGATCAAGGGTGGCTGGACCTCCTTCCAGCCGAGACCGGTGGTGATGCGCCGCACGCTCCGGGTCGCTCCACTACCGTCGTCGTGGCGGCCCTTCACGATCAGCGCGTAGGGGAGGCCACGGGTCTCCTCCAACACCGCGTAGTAGCTGCGATCGAAGAAGTCCTTGAGTCCGCCGCTCATGTACCCGAAGTTCTCGGGCGTCCCGAGGATCACCGCGTCCGCCCACCGCAGGTCGTCGGGCCCCGCGTCGAGCGCCGGTCGCCAGCGAACCTCGACCTGTTCGATCTCGTCGGTCCGCGCGCCGGCCACGGCGGCCTCGACCAGCCGCCGGGTGCCCCCGGTCTGCGAGTGGGAGACGACGAGGAGGTGCTTGGTGTCGCCTTCAGCCATCGCGGCCTCCGACGCACGCCTCCCCCCACAGGCCGCGCCCCGCGGATCGAGCCGATGCCACCGCGGCTCGGATCTCCTCCACGTAGCGCACGTTGGGTGGGATGGTGAGCTGCTCGGCGAAGCCCTGCGCCGCCAGGTCGAGGTTCACGAACAGCCCGTCGGGCAACCGGCGGACGTAGGCGAGGGTCCGGCCGTAGCGGTCGTGCTCCTCCACGTCGAGCTCCAGCCGGACGTTCGTGCCCGGCGGCAGCAGCGAGGCGGTGTAGGCGGCGGCTTCCTTCCCGAGGCATTCCACGGGCCGCCGCGGGTCGACGCTCTCGGGGGTGTCAACACCGATGAGCCGGACCCGGCGACCGTCGGTCAGCTTGATCGTGTCACCATCGATCACCCGCTCGACGGTGGCCGTGCCCCCCTGATCCGGCTCGGCGTCAGATGCCTGCTCGGGACCGGCACACGCGCTCGCGGCCAGGATCGCGAGCACACCGGAGGCGAGCAGGTGCCGGAGCTTCGAGCTGGGCACGGCCTGAGTGTAGGGTCCCCGGTGTGAAGGTCGTGATCGTCTACGAGAGCCTCACGGGCAACACCAAGCGGGCAGCTGAGCTGATGGGCGGGCTGCTTGCCGAACGGGGAGTGGACACGACCGTGTGCCCGATCACCGGCATCGACCACCAGGCCCTGGCCCTCGCTGATCTGGTCGTGGTCGGCGGATGGGTCGACGGCCTGTTCTTCGTCGGGCAGCGTCCCGGCCGGGCGGCGCGATTCGAGGCCTTCCCGCCGATCGACGGCAAGCGCTGCCTCGTCTACTGCACCTATGCCATCGATCCGGGCAAGACCCTCGAGAAGCTCACCCGCATCATGCAGAGGCGAGGAGCGCAGGTGCTCGGAGGCATGACGATCAAGCGCAGCCGCCTGGAACAGGGCGCCCGCGAGTTCGTCGACCGTCTCCTACAGGCCGTCCCCGCCTGAGGAGCGGAGCGATCACCGTGGACCAGCTATCCCGCAGGCTCGAGGGGAAGGTCGCGGTGGTCACGGGCGGTGGATCGGGTATCGGGCTCGCCTCGGCCCGGGCGCTGGCCGTCGAGGGTGCGCGGGTCGTCGTCTCTGACATCGACGAGGAGCGTGGGCGAGCCGCCGTGGACACCCTGGCGGCCGAGGGTCGGGAGGCGGCCTTCGTCCGCACCGACGTGGCTGACAGCTCGCAGTGCGAGCAGCTGGTCGACGCGACCGTCGAGCGCTTCGGCCGTCTCGACATCTTTCACAACAACGCCGGGGTGGCCTGGCCCTTCCGTGACGGGTTCACTCCGGACGTGTCCCCGCAGGTGTGGGACCGGGTCATCGCTGTGAACCTCTCCGGAGTCTTCTACTGCTGTCACTTCGCCATCCCGGTGATGGCGCGCACGGGTGGCGGCTCGATCATCAACACCGCGTCGTCGATGGCGCACCTGCCTCTCGGCGGTCTCGACGGATATGCGGCCTCGAAGGGCGGAGTCGCCCAGCTCACCCGCTCGCTGGCACCCGGTTGCGGGCGGCTGGGCATCCGGGTGAACGCCATCAGCCCGGGGTACGTCGATACGCCGATGAACGAGATGATCTGGGCGACCCCGGCGCTGAAGGCCGGTTTCGAGCGTGGTCACGCGACGGGCCTGCAGGCTCCGGAGGAGGTGGCGGATGTGGTGGTCTTCCTGGCATCCGACGCATCGCGCAGCCTCACGGGAGCGGTGATCACCTGCGACCGCGGCTGGACGGCCTTCAAGCAACCGGAGATCCTGGGCGGCGGATGAGCGCCCCGCCCGGGGACGTGCAACCATGATGCTCATGACCATGGTTGACATCCCCCGCGCCCTGCACCGGGGCGAAGACGAGCTGCCCTTCGTCGACATCGGCGATGGCAGCACGATGCAACTCCTGCAGGTCGACATCGAGGCCGGCCTGTGGGTGGTTCGGACCCGGTTCAACCCGGGCTACCAGGTGCAGACCCACAAGCACACCGGGGAGGTCTACGCGTTCACGGTGTCGGGCTGCTGGAAGTACAAGGAGTACCCGGAGGTGAATCGGGCGGGCTCCTACCTGTTCGAGCCGGCCGGGTCCGTCCACACCCTGACCGTCCCGGAGGACAACACCGAGGTGACCGACGTGTTCTTCGCCATCCGGGGCGCGAACCTCAATCTCGACGAGAACGGCAACGTGGTGAGCGTCTGGGACGCCCAGTTCGTCCGCGACGGCTACTTCATGCTCTGCGAGGCCGCAGGGTACGGGCGGCCGGACGTCATCGGCGCCTAGGCCATCAGCGAGCGCCTGAGTCGCCGCGGGTGGTGTACCGGCCAGCTCGGCTCACGACCCGCAGCGTTCAAGCGCGTCCCGGTAGAGCGACGCGAGCAGCGAGTTGCCGTCATCGTTCGGGTGAATGGAGTCGCTGGTGAGCGTCCGTCCCGGGTTCGCCGCTTCCCAGGCGGCCACCGCATCGGACCATTCGATGACGTCGATGCGGGGATCCTGTGCCGCCACGTCGCGCAGCGCCTGGTTGAACGCCCGGGCTCGCGGTCCGGCCTCCGGACCGTGACCTTCGATGCGTTCGTTGACGGTCACCAGGTGGATGCAGCGGACGCCGTCGAGGGCGTCGAGGAGGCCTCGCAGCGTGTCGACGATGGAGGAGATGTCATCGTCACTGTTGGTGACATCGTTGGTGCCCAGGTTGATCACCACCTGGCGCTGGGGGAGGCGGCCGGCTTGCGCGGCTGCGGGGAGCTGCTGGCCGACCCGGTAGCCGATCTTGCCGTCGATCGTGAGAGTCCAGCGGTCGCCGAGGACTTCGCGGAAGGTGCCGGTGGCGCCCCAGGTGATGGAGTCGCCGATCAACGCCACCGGGGGCCGCTCGCGCCCGAGAGGCAGGGCCAAGGCCATCGCGCCCAGCACGAGTGCCACGGCGATGACCCCGACCACGGCCGGGCCCGGCGGTCGGGAGGCGTCTGGTAGCGGGAACGGCCTCACCGCTCCGAAACGATACCGATGAGAGACCTGGATGTCGCCGCAGCGACGTCAGGTCGACGGCTGGCGGAAGTGGGAGATCACCCGCTCACCGAGGAGCTCGATCGAGCGCATGACCGACCGGTGCGGGATCGCGTACGGGTTGACCAGGCACAGCAGCAGGTCGCAACCGGCGGCCCGGTAGCGCTCAGCCACTTCGAGGCAGCGTTCCGGGTCCCCGACGATGCACGAGCCGCTCGACTCCAGGTAGTCGAAGGTGAGCAGCGACAGGTCGAGGTCCTTGAGGATCTCGGCGTAGTCGTAGGTGCCGAGGGGTTTGCCTTCGAGCCAGGAGGCCACGGTCCCGATGTGCCACAGCGCCGTGCGCACGTACCACTCGAACGAGTCCCGGGCTTCCTCGAAGGCTTTCTCGGTGGTGTCCGCGCAGTGGACCATGGTGAAGGTGGCGGCCCGGCCATTGACGAACTTGCCGATCGGGCGGGCCCGGCTGAGCGCGTCACGGTAGAGGGCGATCCGGTGGGCGAGCTCCTCGGGCGGGACGCCGATGGTGAACGACAGCAGTCCCACCCCGAGCTCACCGGCGAGCACGTGACTGGGCTCGCTGCTCGACGCCGCCCACAGCGGTGGGTGGGGTTGCTGGAGGGGCTTGGGGTGCACTCGGCGAGCGGGCAGCTGCCAGAACTCGCCGTCCCACTCGAAGAGGTCCTCGGTCCACGCGCCGACGATCATGCGCAGCGCCTCCTCCCACTGGGCGCGGGTCAGGTTCGGATCCGCGCCGAACCCTTCCAGCTCGGCTCGGGTGGAGGAGCGGCCCGTGCCGAATTCGAGCCTGCCGTCGGTGACCAGGTCGACCACCGCCGCCGCCTCGGCGGCTCGGATCGGGTGGTTGTAGGGCTTCGGGAGGAGTCTGACCCCGTGACCGATCCGCAGGTGGGAGGTCTTGGCGGCGATCGCGCCGTAGAGGGCGTCGGGAGCGGAGCAGTGCGAGTACTCGTCGAGGAAGTGGTGCTCCACGGTCCAGAAGGAGGAGAAGCCGGCCTGCTCGCCCCACACGGCCTGCTCGATCGTGTTGCGGTAGGCCTCGTGTTCGCTCGTGGGCGTCCACGGCTTGGGCACCGGGATCTCGTAGAAGAGGGCGAAGTCCATGGGAACCTCCGGTTCAGCGGCCCAGGCCGCGCACGATGTGGGACTGGACGAAGTGCCGGACGGCCTCGGGGTCATCGAGGTCGACGGCCACCGAGGGCATGAGGACCAGCGAGAGCAGGAGCCGCACGATCCACTCGGCGGCGGCCTGGTGGTCGAGATCGTCACGGATCTCCCCTCGGGCTGCCGCCCGGGCGAGGAAGGGTTGCCAGAACTCCACCCATCGCTCCACGAGGGAGGAGCTGCGGGCAGTGAGCAAGGTGGCGAGGATCGAGTCTTCTTCTCCGAGCGGCAGGGTGAGCTGCTCGTCGTCGACGTGCTCCCGGATGAAGACAGCGGCCTCACCGACCTGCGCGGCCAGCGAGCGGCGTCGGGCAACTGCTGGTCGGGACCCGGCGACGAACCGCTCGGCAACTCGCTCGAGTACGGCGTCGATGAGCGCGTCGCGATCGGCGAAGTAGCGGTAGACGGATCCTCGGGAGACCCCGGCCCGCCTCGCCACCTCTCCCACGGACAGGTGCCGCAGGCCGAGGCGTTGCACGCAGGCCTCTGCGGCGTCGAGGATCCGCTCGTGGGTGGGATGGTCGGAGCGCTGCACAACTGAACATCTGATATACAGGTGTTCAATGACCGGTGACAAGGGCCGGTTGGCCGGGAAAGTGGTTCTGGTCACGGGCGCGGCCTCGGGGATCGGTGCGGCGTGCGTCCGTCGCTTCCACGGGGAAGGCGCGATCGTGGTGGGCCTCGACGTGGCGGAGACCAGCACGTCGCCGGTCGTTGTGATGCCGGTCGACGTCCGTGACGAGGAGGCCGTCCAAGGTGCGATCGAGGAGCTCACTGCTCGTCACGGGAGACTCGACGCGGTGGTGAACGCGGCCGGTGTGGCGGGGGGCGGCGCGGCCCACACGCTGGATTGCCAGGAGTGGGATCGGGTGCTCGAGGTGAACCTCAAGGGCACCTGGCTGGTGTGCAAGCACGCGATCGCGGCCATGCTCCGCCAGGAGCCCGTCCACGGGGAGCGGGGAGTGATCGTCAACCTGGCGAGCATCGAAGGTCTCGAAGGCACCGCAGGCGGCAGCGCCTACAACGCGTCCAAGGGTGGGGTGGTGATGCTCACCAAGAACCTCGCCATCGACTACGGCGGCCAGGGGGTACGAGCCAACGCGATCTGCCCCGGATTCATCGAGACGCCGCTGACCGAGTCTGTCTACTCCCTGCCCGGCATGGAAGCGGTGCGCGAGCAGGTCCGGCGCGAGCACAAGCTCAGACGTTTCGGCCGGCCCGAGGAGGTGGCTGCCGCGGCGCTGTTCCTGATCTCGGCCGACGCCTCGTTCGTCACCGGTCACGCGCTGGTGGTGGACGGCGGCTACACCGCCGGTCGCGATCACGGCGTCACGGAGCTGCTAGGCCTGTAGCCGGTGCGCCAGGAGATCCTCGACACCGCGCTGCGGCTCATGGCCCAACGCGGCTACACGGCGACGTCGATGCGGGCCCTGGCCGAGGCGTGCGGTTGCAACGTGGCCATCCTCTACCGCCATTTCCCGTCCAAGGAGGCGATCCTCGAGGCGATCGTGGAGCAGCGCCGTGAGCGGGTGTTCCAAGGGCCGGCCCCGGTCCGGCGGGGGCGAGATGACGAGGCGACCCTGAGCCGGCTGTTCGTGGCCCTGCTCGATCGGGACGTCGAGTACGAGTACATCTACCGGATCATGCTGGGCGAGGGCATGCGCTCGAACCCGGCTGCCGTCAGGGCTCGGGACGAGCTGTGGCGCTCGACCGAGCGGGCTTACCGGCGGTGGATCGTCGAGCTGTTCCCGCAGTTGGCGGGCAGCTCCCGGGTGGGCCCGCTGGCGCGGACGCTTCGCACCCTGGTGCAGGGCGCCTACGGCGAGTTGGTGATGGTGCCGCCCGAGGGTCGAGCACGAGCCCTGCGGCGTCGGTCTCGCGAACTGGCCGGGGTGCTGGCTCCCGCGTTGGCGGTTGACGCTAGAGGTAGTACACGACGAGCTCGATGATGGCTCCGGTGTCGTCCACGGTGAAGACGTCCAGCGTGCGCAGCGGTGGCGCGTCGGCGTCGGCCAGCGGACTGGTGGCGAAGAGCTCGAGCATGGCGGTCTCGTCCTCCGCCAGCAGCCGCCCTGGTCGTAGCCTCGCTTGCCCGGCGAAGACGATCTCCTCGTAGAAGCGGCGGATCGGCGCGTGACCCTGGTAGCGCCCGGTCGGGTGCAGCAGGGTGGCTTCCTCGTCGAAGAGCGCGAGGAGGCGTTCGCCATCGGCGTTGTTCACCGCCTCCACGTAGCGCTGCGCGGCCCGGCGAGCGAGGGCGTCGGCGGGGCTCATCCGAGGAACCTCACGGGCATGTGCCGCACACCGGTGTGCTTGTTCGAGCGCGTCCATTCCACGGGCCCGGCCAGCTCGCACCCCCGGACCCGGTCGAGCAGGGCCTCGAAGACCAACCGGATCTCGAGCCGGGCCAGATTCGCCCCGAGGCAGAAGTGCCCGCCATGGCCGAAGGCCAGATGGCGGTTCGGCTCCCGGGCCACGTCGAAGCGGAAGGGATCGGGGAAGACCTCCTCGTCGCGGTTGGCGGATGCCCACCACAGCGTGACCTTGTCGCCGGCGGCGATGTCCTGATCGCGAACGGTCACGTCGCGGGTCGCGGTCCGGCGGTTGTAGGTGGTCGAGGAGGCCCATCGCAGCATCTCCTCCACCGCGGTCGGCATGAGCGACCGGTCGTTGCGCAGTGCCTCCCACTGATCGGGGTGCTCGATGAGCGCCAGCATGCCGACCGCGATCGAGTTTCGGGTGGTCTCGCTCCCGGCTGCGATGAGCAGGTTGAAGAACATCTGCAGCTCGAGGTCGGTGAGGAAGCCCGCGTGGACGACTGCCGAGATGATGCCGTCATCAGGCGTCGAGCGCTTCTGGTCGATGAGCCAGGTGCCGTACTCGAACATCGCGGCCGCCGCGGCCGCCGCCCGCTCGTCCTGCTCGCCGAGCTTCCGACCGTCGTAGTCGAGGGTCGCGTTGGCCCACTCGAAGAGCCGGTGCCGATCGTCCTGCGGCACGCCCATGAGGCGGGCCGCGGCCTGGAGCGGCAGCTCCGCCGCGACGTCGAGGAGGAAGTCGCACGATCCGGCTCCGACCGCGGCATCGACGATCGACTCGGTGCGGGCCCGCAGCTCTGGCTCCATGGCCCGAAGCGCCCGGGGGGTCACCGCCGGGGTGACGACCTTGCGGATCTGCTGATGGCGGGGATCGTCCATCATGTTGAGGAGCACGCCCGCCGCGAAGCCGGAGGGGAGGTCTTCGATGAGGGTTCCTCCGCCTTCCCGCCCGCCGCCCGTGTGGGACGAGAACGTCTCGCCGTCGGACGCGATCGCGACGATGTCCGGGTGGCGGGAGACCACCCAGAACCCTTCGCCGTCGGGGGTGTGCTCGGTCGGGGGGTGCCAGCAGACGGGCGCCTCGCGGCGGAGCTCGGTGAACGCCTCGTGAGGGAAGCCCTGCGCGAACGAGTCGAGGTCGGTGAGGTCGATCGCCGGTCGCATGCGGCCTCCTCTCCGGCTCCGCCACGAGCCGGGATCACGGTGTAAACGATCGTTTACCCAGGATACTCTGCGGATGGCGAGCGGTCACGACCATCACGGCGGCGACGTCCTCCTCGAGCTCCCGGAGCGGCGCTGGCAACTGAGCCACACCCTGCTCGCGGTCACCATCGCCATCGGCGTGCTCGCGCTGGTGGGACTGGTGGTCTGGTGGCCGCGCGGGGAGGGCCCGGTGTTGAACCCGGGTGGCACCCCCCTCAGCTACGTCGACGCCGTTGTGCAGTCGGTCACGATCGAGGAGTGCGTCGGCTTCGAGGCCAGCGGGGCTCTCACCGACTGCCAGCGGGTCACCGCCGTCACCGCCGACGGGGACACCGCTCGCTTCACCATCTTCGCCACGGACTTCGACAAGCCGACGCTCGTGGCCGGGGATCGGGTGGTGGTGGCGCGCAACCCGTTCGCACCTCCCGAGTACCGCTACAGCTTCTCGGACTTCCAGCGGACGCAGCCGTTGTTGCTGCTCGGCGCGCTGTTCGTCGTCGCGGTGGTGCTGTTCGCGCGGTGGCAGGGGGTGCGTGCCCTGGCTGGCATCGTCGTGAGCTTCGTGGTCCTGCTCGTCTTCCTGCTCCCGTCGCTGCTCCGGGGGAATCCCGCGCTCCCCGTCGCCCTGGTGGCCACCGTGATCATCGCGTTTCTCGCCTTGTACCTGGCTCACGGCGTGACTCTGTCAACGACTGTCGCGCTGGCGGGAACGCTCGCCAGCCTCGCCGTGATCGCGGTGTTCGGTCAGGCCTTCGTCGCCCTCACCCGGCTGACCGGCCTGACCGGTGAGGAAGCGCAGATCCTGCGGATCACCGCCGAAGCGGTCGACCTGCGGGGGTTGCTGGTGGCCGGCATCGTCGTCGGAGCCCTCGGGGTGCTCGACGACGTGACCGTCACACAGGTCTCCGCGGTGGTGCAGCTCCGGCGGGCGAACCCGTCCATGTCGAGGGTGGCGCTCTACCGCTCGGCGCTGAAGATCGGCCGTGACCACATCGCCTCCACCGTCAACACGCTCGTGCTGGCCTATGCCGGGGCGTCGCTGCCGATCCTGCTCCTGTACACCGAGGCCGGGCAGCCATGGGCTCGGGTGACCGCGGGGGAGCTGGTGGCGATGGAGATCGTGCGGACCCTCGTCGGCTCCATCGGCCTGATCGTCGCGGTGCCGATCACCACCGCGCTCGCCGCGGTGCTCCTCTCACCACGACCCCCCGCCGCCACCACCGCCGCCCCCACCAGCGG
>NZ_DAIUCK010000101.1:0-11408 GCF_036846205.1 Rhabdothermincola sp.
CACCTCTCCCCACCGGCGCCGGGGCCCGCGGTCCCGCCGACCCGGCCCCGATCGTCGGCCCGCCACCGGTCAGGGCGTGCAGACCCCGGCGATCAGCCGCTTGCAGCTCTGCCCGGCGCCGCCGTCGTTGCCCAGCGCCCCGGCGGGGGCCGAGTTGCCCGCCCCGCCGGCGCGGGGTGCGGTGGTCCAGGCCCCCGAAGCGATGTCGCCACCACCACCACCGGCCGCGGCCTGGCCGTTGCCGCCCTTGAGGCCCCCGGCGCCACCGCTGCCCGCGGAGGCCACCGCGGCGGCGGCGTTCACGATCGACCCGGTGCCCGAGTGGAAGATGCCCACGCTCGGGCCGCCCGCGCCGCCACCGCCACCGGCACCCCCGCCACCGGCGCCGCCACCACCGCCGGCGCCGCCGGGGCCGCCGTCCGGGAAGCAGGCGTACAGGCCCAGCCCGCACAGGTTGAGCCCGGCGAAGGTCGGGGTGGCGTTGCCCACCGGCGCCCCGCCGTTGCCGGCGTTGCTCACCGAGCCACCGCGCCCACCCGGACCGCCGTTGCCGCCGTCGCCGCCCTTGCCGCCGTTGCCGCCCTTGCCGCCGTTGCCGGCGCTGGCGGTCACCGTGGCGTCGACCACGACCGTGGCGTTGAAGGCGTAGATCCCGAAGGAGCCTCCGCCCGCGGTGCCGCCCTGGCCGCCCTGGCCGCCGCCGCCGGCGCCGCCGCCGCCACCGCCACCGCCACCGCGGTCCCAGCCCTCGCAGATCCAGGACCAGTTGGCGCCGGCGTTCTGGCCGCCGCCGCCACCACCGCCGCCGCCGCCCCTGCCCGCGGTGCCCGAGGCGCCGTTGCCGCCGTTCGCGCCGGACCAGGTCGCACCGGCGACCCCACCGGCACCACCGGCGCCACCGGTCGTGCCCGCGCTACCCGCCGCGCCGCCACCACCGCCGCCGCCCGGGTCACCGTTGCCGCACACGGCGCTGCCCGAGGGGGTGCCACCGGCACCTCCACCACCCGCGCCGGCGCCGCCGCCACCGGTCGCACCGGGGTTGCCGTTGCCACCGGTGCCGAAGCCGGCCCAGTCGGGCGTCGGACAGGGCGCGGAGCCGCCCGCGCCACCCGCGGCCGCGCCGCTGCCGCCAGGCCCGCCCGGGCTGGGTGGGCGCCCCGGCACCGTGTAGCAGTTCTCCCAGCCGGTGCCGCCCTCGGCCCCCGCGGTGCCGTTGACCCCGTTGGCGCCGTTGGCGCCGTCGGTGCCCGGCAGGCCGGCCTCCGCCCGGGCCCGGACGTTGGTCAAGGTCACGTGCGCGCCGTTCACGGCCCGCAGCCCGTACACCGAGGCCCCGGCGCCGAGGCCGCTGTTGGTGCCCTGCAGGGTCAGGCCGTCGACGGTCGCGGTCACCGCGCCGCTCGCCAGCGCGGCCTGGGGCGCACCCCGCAAGGTGGTGAGCGTGTTGTCGGCCACGCCCGGCGCACCGGCGGTGCCCGGCCGCGACCAGCCGCGGTACTGATCGAAGCCGCCCATCAGGCGCACCCCGCTGGCCAGGCTGAGACCCGCGCCGACGTTGTAGGACCCGACACCGACGACCACCTGTGGCCGGCCCGCGGCCGCGGCCGCGGCCATCGCGGCCGGCACCGTGAGCTTGGGCGCGGCGGCCGAGCCGGGGGCCGCGTTGTCGCCCCGCTCGGACACGAAGACCGCATCGCGGACCTCGAAGACCACCGAGTCGCTGCCGGTGAGGCCCACCCGGTCGGACTGCTCGACCACCGCGGTGTAGATGCCGGGGGCCAGCGGAGCGGGGGCGGTGGCGATCCAGCTCCCGCCGGACACCACGCCGGGGAAGCTCTGCACGACCGTGGCCCCCTGCCGGATGGACACGTTCACCGCGGGGTGGTCACCCCGCTCGAGCCCGAGGTCGCCGGCGTAGGTCAGCGCGGTCCACGAGTCGCGGTTGGCGCCGTCGACCGGGGTGACCAGCGACGGGGAGGGCGCCTCGGTGTCGGCGTAGCCCACGCCGTCGGCGGTCGCGCTCGGGTCACCGACCCCGCGGCTGTTGATGGCCCGCACCTGGTAGGTGCAGGTGACCCCGGCACCGCAGTCGTGGACCAGGCTCCGGCCGGCGCCAGTGCCGGTCGGCTGCCACGGGCCCCAGGTGGCGCCGTGGTCGGTCGAGATCCGCACGTCGTAGCGCCACGGGGCCAGCGGTGGGACCAGCGCGCTCGCCGGCAGATCCCAGGAGAGGGTCACCAGCCCGAGCCCGTCGGGATTGGGCACCGCCGCCAGGTTCTCGGGTGCGGAGGGCTGGTGGTCGTCGTCGAGGATCACCAGGCGGGCCGAGGGCGTACCGATGGTGACCGGCCCGCTCACCGCCGTGAGGTTGACCGTCGCCTGCTCGTCACCCTCCCGGAGGTTGTCGTGGCGGATGGTCACCTTGACGGTCTTGCGCTGCTGGCCGGCCTGGAAGGTCACGTTCTTGTTCAGGCTGTTGAAGTCGAGCGCGGTGGCGGTGCCGGGCGCGGTGGCGACCTTCACGGTCAGCGGCGCGCTGGCCGGCCGGTTCAACGACACGTCCACCAGCACCGAGCCGAGCCCGGTGTCGCCTTCCCACACCGCGGTGCCCGCGACGGTGGCCACACAGCACGGGGCGCTCGAGCCGTCGTTGTCGAGGATGGTGACCGTGCCCTGCGAATCCTGGATCGGGTACCCGACCGGGTTACGCAGCTCGACGGTGAAGCTCTCGTCGGCTTCGGCCAGCAGGTCGGGCTTGATCTTCACGGTGACGGTCTTGGCCACCTCGCCGATGCCGAACTTGAGCGTGCCGGTCTTCTGGGCGAAGTCCACCCCGGCGGTGGCGGTGCGGGCGATGGTGCGGTACTGCACCTGTGAGGCCACCGCGGCCGGGCCGCTCAGGCGGACGGTGACGTTGGCGTTGAGATCACCCTGGTCGGACTCGGTGATCGACACGTCGCCGATGGCGAACCCGGGCACCGTGTAGTCGGCCGGGGCGTCGCCGTCGTCGTCGACGATCGTACCGGCGGTGACCAGAACCTGGCCGTCGTACTGGGTGACCTCCAGGGTGAAGGACTCGGCGTCGCCCTCGTCGAGCGCGTCGTCGAGCACCGGCACGGTGACCGTCTGGGGAGCCGTGCTCCCGGCGCTGAACTGGAGGGTGCCGGCGACGCCGGTGTAGTCGGATCCGGCGGTGGCCGAACCGTCGGCGGTGGCGTACGGGATCGACACGTCGAACGGCGAGGGGCGGGTTGGGGTCACGGTGAAGGTGATCGCCGCGCCGGGCCCCTCGACCGCCGAGCCACCCGAGACCCGCACGGGCGGCGCGTCGTCGTCGATGATGCGTCCCGGGGTCGACCCGCCGACGCTGGCGGAGCCGTGGGTGTCGGTGATCTGCAACGACAGGGATTCCGTCTCCTCGAAGGTGAGGTCGGCCGCGACGTCGACCAGGACCGTCTGGCTGAGCGAGCCGCCGGGGGTGAAGGTGAGCGAGCCGGTCACCGGCGCGTAGTCGCCGGGGGCGACCGCGGTGCCGTCGACGGTGGCGTAGTCGAGGGTCACCGTGCTCAGCGACGGCTTGGAGAGGCTGACCTCGAAGGCGAGCTGGCCACCCGCACCGGGGGCGCTGCCCTCGACCACCGAGCCGCCCCGCACGGACACCGCCGGCACGTCGGCGACGGTGTAGGTGGTGGAGGTGGTCGAGCTGTTCCCCTTGTTGTCGACCGCGGTCACGGAGAAGGACTTGGTACCCACGCTGGAGGTGTCGATGGGCGAGCCGTTCGGCACCGTGCCGGTGCAGGAGGCCACCCCCGACCCCGGCGCCGGGTCACTGCACGAGTAGGAGGCGTTGACGACCTGGCCCAACCCGTAGGTGGCACCGCTCGCCGGGGTGATGATGGTGGCGGTGGGGGCGGTGACGTCCGGGGGGATGATGGTGGTGGTCGACAGCGCGGGGACCGGCGCCACCGGCGTGCAGGTCGTGACCACGTCGCTGGCCCCGATCGGGGACGGGAAGTTCACGTTGACCGTGGTGGTGAAGAAGGACAGCTTCGGCTGGATGGTGGCGAAGGCCGGCCCGGCCGCCTTCAACACGGTGTTGATGGTGGGGATGCGGAACGTCGCCCCGCCGGGGATCGGGCCGGGGATGCTGAGCTCGAGGCGGTTGGCGCCGGCGTTGTAGGTCAGCGAGGGGGTGCCCGCGCCCGGCGGCATGATGCCGTCCGCGCCCAGGCTGTGGCTCACGTACACCGCGTTGGCCGCGATCGGGATGTTCATCCGCAGGTCGCGCAGGCTGTTGACCGCGAACCCCGAGGCGCTGCTCGGCGCCTGCGTGGTGTCGCTGGCCGAGGAGACCGTGAACACCGTGTCGTTCTCCACCCCGTCAGGGGCGGTGGTGGTGACGGTGACGTCCTGGGACACCGCGACCGAGCCGATCGGGGTGTTGGCCGTGCAGTTCATCGGTGTGGTCACCGGGGTCGTCGCCGCATCGGTCGGGAGGATCGAGCTCCCGATGGCCAAGCCGGTGGATGCGAGCGCGAACGTGAGAACGACCGCGAGCTTGCGACGCACGCGCATGGTTGGGTACCGCCCCTCTTGTCGCCCGGGGTGGGCCATCGCCTGCCCACCCGCCCTCCAGTTGAACGTGACCGCAGTCACGCATCGCCGGGGCGACCATAACAAGGATGAGCCGATCCGTCACGCGCCGTGGTTATTTTGAGCGTGATTCCGGTTCTGGGGCTCAGAATCTCACGCTACGTGGTGATCACCTCACCCATCCGGCCTGCAACCCGGCGTGACCCGGAGGAACCGGCGGGTCACAGCGAGCGGCCGAGGAAGGCCAGCAGCCGGGTCTGGTCGTCCGCGCCGGGCGGGGGCTCGAGCCGCGGAGCTCGGCTACAGCGACCAGGCGCACCTCACCCGGGACTTCACCGCGGCCATCGGCATCCCGCCGGCGCGCTACGCCCGGCTCGCTCGCACGCAGGCCACCGGCACCGTAGAGTGAGCACGACACGCACGGGAGTCCGGAGGACCGGGCTGAGAGGGGGGCTGATCCGCCCCCGACCGTTTCGAACCTGATCCGGATCATGCCGGCGAAGGGAGCACGAGGTTGGCCGAGCTGGGTCGCCTGCACGTCATCACCGATCGGCTGCCGATCGCGGCCGCGGCGCTGGATGCCGGTGCACCGGTCATCCAGGTCCGGGCCAAGGACGCCACCGACGCCGAGGTCCACGACCTCACCTGCCGGGTGCTCGAGCTGGCCGCGCCCCACGGCGCCACGGTGGTGGTGGACGACCGGCTCGACGTGGCGCTGGCCGCGGGCGCGCACGGCGTGCACGTCGGCGAGCACGACCTGCCGGTCGGTGCCGCTCGGCGGGTGGCCGCCGACCCCGCGTTCGTGGTCGGCGGCACCGCCCGCGACCCGCTGACCGCCCGGGCGCACCAGATCGCCGGCGCCACCTACCTCGGGGTCGGCCCCTGCTACGCCACGTCGTCCAAGGTGGGGCTGCCCGAGCCCGGCGGGGCCGAGCGGGTGCGGGCCGTCGCCGCAGCGGTGTCGATCCCGGTCATCGCCATCGCCGGGGTGACCGCGGCCCGGATCCCCGAGCTGCTCGAGGCGGGCGCGCACGGGGTGGCGGTCATCGGCGCGATCCGTGACGCGGACGACCCGCGGGCCGCGACCCGCGAGCTGCTCGCCGCGCTGGAGGCGGTGCAGCCGTGACCGGCCGCGCGGTGGTCGCGGGCGGCGGGATCATCGGGCTGTCGATCGCCTGGCGGTTGGCCCGAGCAGGACTCGCGGTCAGCGTCGTCGACCCGGCACCCGCCAGCGCGGCGTCGCACGCCGCCGCCGGGATGCTCTGCCCGGTCGCCGAGGCCCGCTACGGGGAGGAGGCGCAGGTCGCGCTGCACCTCGCGGCGTACGACCGGTGGCCGGGCTTCGCGGCCGAGCTGGAGGCGGCCACCGGCGCCGAGCTCGGGCTTCGCCACAACGGCACCATCGCGGTGGCCCTCGACGCCGACGACCTGCGGGCCCTCGACGCCGCCCGCCGCTTCCAGGAGGAGCTCGGCCTCGAGGTGCAGCGGCTGCGCAGCAGCGAGTGCCGGGCCCTGGAGCCGATGCTCTCGCCACGGGTGCGTGGCGGTGTGCGCGTCGATCGGGAGTCGTCGGTCGATCCCCGCCGGGTGTGTGCTGCGCTGATCGGCGCGGCCCGGGCCGCGGGCGTGGAGCTGGTGGAGCAGCAGGTGACACAGGTGCTGGCGGGCGGCGGGAGGGTTCGAGGTGTGGCGCTCGAGGGCGGCGACGTCGTGGCCGGCGATCACGTGGTGCTGGCGCTCGGCCCGTGGAGCGCCGCCGTGGCGGGCCTGCCCGCGGAGGCCGCACCACCGGTGCGCCCGGTCAAGGGCCAGATCCTGCGGCTGCACTTCGAGCCGGCGTCGCCGCCCGTCACCCGCAACGTGCACGGCCTCGTGCACGGCTGGTCCATCTACCTCGTGCCGCGCACCGACGGGGAGCTGGTGATCGGGGCCACCGTCGAGGAGAAGGGCTTCGACACCACCGTCACCGCCGGAGGGGTGCGCGAGCTGCTGGACGCGGCGGTCGAGCTGGTGCCGGCGGTGGCCGAGCTCGAGCAGGTCGAAGCCCTCGCCCGCCTCCGGCCGGCGAGCGCCGACCACGCGCCGGTGATCGGGCCGACCAGCGTCGAGGGGCTGGTGCTGGCCACCGGCCACCACCGCAACGGTGTGCTGCTGGCGCCGATCACCGCCGACGCGGTGGCCAGCCTGCTCGTCGACGGCAAGCTCCCGCCGGAGGTCGCGCCGTTCACGATCGAGAGGTTCCGGCGGTGATCGTGCTCAACGGCGAGCCGTGCCCGCTCGACGAGCAGGCCACGACGGTGGCCGCGCTCGTCGAGCGTCTCGGCGCGGGCACCCGGGGCGTGGCGGTGGCCGTGAACGGTGAGGTCGTGCCCCGCAGCCGGTGGGCGGATCAGCCGCTGCGCGAGGGCGACCGGATCGAGATCCTGCGGGCGGCCCAAGGTGGCTGAGCGAACCGAGCGCGACGCGAGCGCCGACCGGCTGAGCATCGCCGGTGAGCACCTGCGCTCCAGGTTGATCCTCGGCACCGGCGGCGCACCGAACCTGGAGGTGCTCGAGCGGGCCGTTCGGGCCTCGGGCACCGAGCTGGTGACCGTGGCGTTGCGCCGGGTCGACCCCGGCCAGCCCGGCGGGCTGCTGGAGATGGTCGATCGCACCGGGGTGCGCGTGCTGCCCAACACCGCCGGATGCTTCACCGCCGCCGAGGCCGTGCTCACCGCCAAGCTGGCCCGCGACGCGTTCGAGACCAACTGGATCAAGCTGGAGGTGATCGGCGACGAGCGCACGCTGCTGCCCGATCCGGTGGAGCTGCTCGACGCGGCCGAGCAGCTCGTCGACGACGGGTTCGTGGTGCTCCCCTACACCAACGACGATCCGGTCACCGCCACCCGCCTGGCGGAGATCGGCTGCGCGGCGGTCATGCCGCTCGGGGCGCCGATCGGCAGCGGCATGGGGATCCGCAACCCCTACAACCTGGCCATCATCCGGGAGCAGGTGCCGGTGCCGGTCATCCTCGACGCCGGCATCGGGACCGCATCCGACGCGGCGCGGGCCATGGAGCTGGGCTGTGACGGGGTGCTGCTCGCCTCCGCGGTCACCCGGGCGCGCGACCCCGAGCGGATGGCCCGAGCCATGCGGGCCGCGGTGGAGGCCGGTCGCGAGGCGCACCTCGCCGGTCGCATCCCCCGCCGGCTCTACGCCCAGGCTTCCACCACGTTCGACGGCCTCGCCGAGCTCGACCCCGGCGAGCCGGAGGAGCGCGGGTGAGCGCGCTCCCCCGCCTGCTGGTGCTCACCGACCGCACCCAGACCGCGGGACGTCCGCTGGTCGAGGTGGTGCGGGCCGCGGTGCGCGGCGGGGCCCGGGCCGTCGTGCTGCGGGAGAAGGACCTGCCGGCCCCCGAGCGCGCCGCCCTCGCCGCCGCGCTGCGCCCCCACGTGGAGGTGCTGCTCGTGGCCTCCGATCCCACCCTGGCCTTCGACGGCGGCCCCGCCGACGGTGTGCACCTCGCCGGCGCCGACCCCGCCCCGCAGCCGGCGCCGCCGCTCGTCGGTCGGTCCTGCCACGACCCCGGCGAGCTGTCCCGAGCCCGCCGGCAGGGATGCCACTACGTCACCGTGTCGCCGGTGTTCGCGTCGCGCTCGAAGCCGGGCTACGGGCCGACGCTCGGCATCGACGGGCTGCGAGGGCTCGTGGCCGCAGCCGGGGTGCCGGTGTTCGCGCTCGGTGGCGTCACGCCCGCCAATGCGGCGGCCTGCCTCGAGGCCGGCGCACACGGCGTGGCCGTGATGGGTGAGGTGATGCGCGCCGGCGACCCGGCGAGCACGGTCGCCGCACTGGGGCGAGCGATCGCCGTCGCGGGGGGCGAACCGTGAGCACACCGGCGGTGGCGATGACGATCGCCGGATCGGACTCGGGGGGCGGAGCCGGCATCCAGGCCGACCTTCGGACCTTCGCCGCGCTGGGGGTGTTCGGCACCTCAGCGGTCACCGCCCTGACCGCCCAGAACACGACCGAGGTGCGCGCCGTGCACCCCGTGCCCGCCGAGATGGTCGTGGCCCAGATCGACGCGGTGCTTGACGACCTGGACGTGCGGGCCGTGAAGACCGGGATGCTGGCCGGCACGGAGATCGTCGACGCAGTGGCGGCGCTCGCGGCTGCGGGCCGACTCCCGAACCTGGTCGTCGACCCGGTGATGGTGGCCTCCTCGGGGGCCCGCCTGCTCGATCCCGCCGCCGAGCGGCGCTACCTCGAGGGGCTCTTCCCCCACGCCCGGGTGGTCACCCCCAACCTGTGGGAGGCGCAGGTGTTGCTCGACCGCGAGATCACCACCCGCGCCGGCCAGCGAGAGGCCGCGACGGCGCTGCTCGCCAGCGGGCCGGAGGTGGTGGTGGTCAAAGGCGGCCACCCGGTCGGCGGCGAGCGGGGGGACCTCGGCGAGGCCGTCGACGTCGTCGCCACCGCGGGCGGCACCATCGAGCTTCGCCGCCCGCGGATCCCGACCGTGAACAACCACGGCAGCGGCTGTTCGTTCGCCTCCGCGATCGCGGCCCACCTCGCGCTGGGCCACGACGTCATGGAGGCCATCGAGCACGCCAAGGACTTCGTCCACCGGGCCGTCGCCGGGGGCGCACGCTGGGCGCTCGGTGCCGGTCACGGACCACTCGACCACCTCGGATGGGAGCGAGAGGAGCAGGCATGACCACCACCAAGACCTACCTGGACGGGCCGGACGGGATCCGGGTCCCGCAGCGGGAGATCACCCTCAGCAACGGCGAGGTCCTCCACCTGTACGACACGTCCGGGCCGGGCGGCGACCCCACCCGCGGCCTGCCGCGCCTGCGCGACCCCTGGATCCGGGCCCGCGGCGACGTCGAGGAGCACCCCGGTGCCCGCCGGCCGTCGTTGCGCGATGACGGGCGGGCGGCGGCGCGCCGGGGCGCCACCGCCACCGGCCAGCCGTGGCAGGGCCCACCGCGGGCGCCGCTGCGAGCCAGGCCGGGCCGGACCGTCACCCAGCTGCACTACGCCCGCCGAGGGGAGATCACCCCTGAGATGGCGTTCGTGGCCCGGCGGGAGGGGCTCGACCCCGAGCTGGTGCGCGACGAGATCGCCCGGGGGCGGGCCATCCTGCCAGCGAACGTCAACCATCCGGAGAGCGAGCCCATGGCCATCGGCCGGGCGTTCCTGGTGAAGGTGAACGCCAACATCGGCAACAGCGCGGTGGCCAGCTCGATCGCCGAGGAGGTCGAGAAGCTGGCCTGGGCCACCCGCTGGGGAGCCGACACGGTGATGGACCTCAGCACCGGGCCCGACATCCACACCACCCGGGAATGGATCATCCGCAACAGCCCGGTCCCCATCGGCACGGTGCCCATCTACCAGGCCCTGGAGAAGGTCGACGGCACACCCGAGGAGCTCACCTGGGAGCTGTTCCGCGACACGGTGATCGAGCAGGCCGAGCAGGGGGTCGACTACATGACGATCCACGCCGGGGTGCGGCTGCGCTACGTGCCGCTCACCGCCGGGCGGGTGACCGGCATCGTGAGCCGGGGCGGGTCGATCATGGCCGCCTGGTGCCTCGCACACCACACCGAGTCGTTCCTCTACGAGCACTTCGACGAGCTCTGCGAGATCTTCGCCGCCTACGACGTGGCGTTCAGCCTCGGTGACGGGTTGCGGCCCGGTTCGATCGCCGACGCCAACGACGAAGCCCAGCTCGCCGAGCTGCGCACACTCGGCGAGCTCACGGAGCGGGCCTGGCGCCACGACGTGCAGGTGATGATCGAGGGTCCCGGTCACGTGCCCATGCACAGGATCGCCGAGAACGTCGAGCTGCAGCGCGACTGGTGCCGGGAGGCGCCCTTCTACACCCTCGGCCCGCTCACCACGGACATCGCACCCGGCTACGACCACATCACCAGCGCGATCGGCGCGGCGATGATCGCCATGCACGGCACGGCCATGCTCTGCTACGTCACCCCGAAGGAGCACCTCGGCCTGCCGGATCGCGAGGATGTGAAGCAGGGGGTGATCGCCTACAGGATCGCTGCCCACGCCGCGGACCTGGCCAAAGGCCACCCGGGCGCCCGGGCCTGGGACGACGCGCTCAGCCGGGCCCGGTTCGAGTTCCGCTGGGAGGACCAGTTCGAGCTGGCCCTGGACCCCGACACCGCTCGAGCGTTCCACGACGAGACGCTCCCGGCGGAGCCGGCCAAGACCGCGCACTTCTGCTCGATGTGCGGCCCCAAGTTCTGCTCCATGCGCATCACCCAGGACGTCCGACGCTACGCGGAGGCACGAGGGGTCCCCGAGTCGCAGGCGATCGAGCTCGGGTTGCGGGAGAAGGCGGCCGAGTTCAAGGAGCGCACGGCACCACGAGGGCCGTGACGGATCCATGACGATCGGCCCATCTGGACCGGCCGAGGTCTGTACGGGCTGGTGCGGGGTAGCGAACGACCCGTGAGAACCTCGTCCCGGGGGGTCGGTGCCGGGCCCGCCCCACTCGTCGAGGCGCAGGCGTCGTTCGCGCCGGAGTCGGTGTCGGTGGGGCAGGCTCGGGCGTTCGTGGTCTCGGCGCTCGGACTGGCGGGCGGTACGGCGAGCACCGTGGCCCTGCTCACCTCGGAGCTGGCCTCGAACGCGGTGCTGCACGCCCGGACCCGGTTCACCATCACCGTCGAGCGCTTCGCCGACCACGTGCGGGTCGGGGTCGGAGACACGGACCGTGGCCTACCGGTGTTCCGGGGGCGGGAGGCATCGGACCTCGACAGCGGCCGGGGGTTGGTCGTGGTGCACGGGCTGGCCAGGCGCTGGGG
>NZ_DAIUCK010000102.1:0-11002 GCF_036846205.1 Rhabdothermincola sp.
GGTCACGCCGGCGGGAGTGGTGTCGATCTTCACTGATCCTGGCATCTCCTACCCGGCGGGGATCACGGCGGGTCCGGACGGGAACCTGTGGTTCACCAACGTCTTGGGGGATTCGATCGGGCGGGTCACGCCGGCGGGGGTCGTGTCGACGTTCAGCGATCCCGGCATCTTCGATCCGGTGGCGATCACCGCGGGCCCGGACGGCAACGTCTGGTTCACCAGCCGTTTCGCGGTGGGCAAGATCGGGACCGGCTCGAGTGGTGTGACGGTTCCTGGTGCGCCGACGGGGGTGTCGGGGGTGGCCGGGGATGGTCAGGTGGTGGTGTCGTGGGAGGCGCCGGTGTCCGATGGTGGGTCGGTGATCACCGGGTACACGGTGACGGCGTCGCCGGGTGGGCAGTCGTGCTCGTGGTCGTCGGGGCCGTTGTTGTGCACGGTGTCGGGGTTGTCGAACGGGACGGCGTACACGTTCACGGTGACGGCGTCGAACGTGGCGGGGTCGGGTCCTGCGTCGGTGGCGTCGGCTCCGGTGACGCCGGTGTGGCCGGGGAGCCGGTTCGTGCCGTTGGATCCGGTGCGGATCCTCGATTCGCGCCCGGGGTCGCAGGTGGGTCCGTTCTCGTCGCCGTGGGGTGCGGGGGTGACTCGGGATGTGACGGTGGCCGGGGTTGGTGGGGTTCCGGTGGACGCGGAAGCGGTGGTGTTGAACGTGACGGTGACCGGGACCACGGATCGGTCGTTCCTGTCGGTGTGGCCGGCGGGTCAGGCCCGCCCGACGGTGTCGAGTTTGAACTGGCAGCCGGGTTGGACGATCCCGAACTCGGTGACGGTGAAGGTGGGTGCCGGGGGGAAGGTGTCGGTGTTCAACAGCCGCGGTCAGGCGGACGTGATGGTGGACGTGGTGGGCTATTTCAAGACCGGGAGCGGGTCGTCGTTTCACCCGTTGGACCCGGCGCGGATCCTCGATTCGCGCCCGGGGTCGCAGGTGGGTCCGTTCTCGTCGCCGTGGGGTGCGGGGGTGACCCGGGATGTGACGGTCACCCAGGTCGGTGGGGTTCCCGCCACCGCAGCGGCGGTGTTGATGAACGTGACCGTCACCGGGACCACGGATCGGTCCTATCTGTCGGTGTGGCCGAAGGGTCAGACCCGCCCGACGGTGTCGAGTCTGAACTGGCAGGCGGGCTGGACGACCCCCAACGCGGTCACGGCCAAGGTCGGATCGGGTGGCAACATCCGGGTGTTCAACAACCGCGGCCAGACCGACGTCATCGCGGACGTCGCCGGCTGGTACGGGTGAACGCCGCCGCCAGCTCACCGCACGGCGGGCAAGGAGCTGCCGTCGCGCCGGTCAGTGGTTGGGGGGAGCGCTGTAGGCCCGCAAGCCCACCGTCGCCGAGTGCCACCACGGGCAAGCCGCCGGCGGCCGGCCGTCGAGGAAGCGGTTGACGTCGTCGACGAAGGCCGGCGCGAACGGCAGCTCGGGATGTACGGCCAGGAGGGGGCAGGCCTCGGCGGCGCCCTCGATCGGGCGGGTCTCGGCCATGAGGGGCAGGTCGAACGCGCTGGGCACGCTCAGGGCGGCCATCTCGGTGGGGATCGGGTGCGAGACGATGGCCGCCACCCTGTGGGGATCGGCGAGCAGCTCGACCGCCAGCGGGGACTGCGGGTCGAACCTGCTGAAGCTGGTGAGACGGGCCAGCGCGCCGACCCCGTCGAGGACTTCGGTCCCCACCCGCCCGGGCGCATGCCCCCCGCGGGGTGGGTAGCCGATCGGGTTGTCGGTGAGCGCGCCGACCAGTACCACGTCGCTGACCGTGGGCAGCAGGCCCGCGCTCAGCGCCACCAGCACCACCCACACGCCTTGGGAGTGGGCGATGAGGGTGACCGGCGGGGGTAGTGGCTCGATCTGCTCCACCAGGAACCGGACGAGCTCATCGATCGACCGGTAGGTGTCCACGCCGGTGTAGGGGGCGCCCGTGCGGATGGGGCAGGCGGCACGTCCCTCGGGTTGCCCCGAACCGGGGCCCGCGTAGGAGAAGAAGAACGTCTGCTCGCAGGTGAACCCGACCGACCCGGGCACCAGTGACAGCAGCGGGCTGGAGCCGGAGCTGGAGTCGATGCCGCCCATGAGCATCAGCGACCCCGATCGGGGAGCTCCGGGCCGATCCCGCTCGACGGGTCTCGCCGGGCCGGTTGCGACCGCCACCGTCACGGTGACCAGGAGGGCGCCCGTGGCGGCGACGATCCGCCGTCCCACTCGAAGGCCCCTCCGGTCCGGGTCCACCGACAACAGGTACGCGGCGGCGTAGGTGAACGCGGCGGAGACCGGGAGCAGGCCGATCGCCGCCGCCGGCCCGCCCGCTTCGGCCGCGGCGCCGATGAGTGTGACGCCGACGAGGTAGGCGCCGACGGTGCCGGCACGGAACCCGGCGCGGGCGGCCGAGATGACCGCTCGCCACACCGACGGCTCGCCCATCCACGGGATGGCGGCGAGCAGCAACACCTCGGCCACCGTCATCGCGACCCCCACCCAGAACAGCAGGTAGTACAGCGTCGCCCCGGCGGCGAACGCCGATGCCGCGGCGAGTCCGGCGAAGGGCAGCGCGAGGGCGTAGAACCGGGCGACGAACCCCACGCGACGCGCGGACAGCTCGCCGGTCATCGCCGTGAGCACCGCGATGCGCACGGCCAGGGCCGGCACCAGCATGACGATGAAGGGGACGAAGCCCTCCGATTCGCTGAGCAGCAGTCGCAGATCCGTGGTCACACCGAGCGGGGGGAGTCCGACCAGTTGCACCAGCCCCGGCCAGCGGGGGATGAGTCCTGCGACGGCCAGGGTCATGATCCCGGCGGTCAGCACAGCGAGCGGCCACGGGCGTGGTGCGCCCCGGGTGCGGGCGGCCATGGCGCCGATTCCACCACCGCTCCACCACCGCCGGGAGGCTCGGCAGTACGGTCCGGGAGGTGGAGCCCGACGGCGGGAGGACCGGCAGGGTCGTCGCCGGCTATCTGATCGTGCAGGCCGCCGTGGGGGTGGCGCTGTGGGTCGCGTGGACCTGGTCGCCGACAGTGCGTTCCTGGTTCGAGCTGGCCGCCGACCGGCCCGCGGTCATGGACGCTTTCGCCGTGGCGGACCTCGGCGCCGCGGTGTCAGGCTCGGTGGTCAGCGCCTGGGGGTTCTGGCGGGGTGCCGCCTGGGCGGTGCCCGCCGTGGCCTTCACGGCGGGCACGCTCGTGTACCCGACGCTGTTCCTGGTGGGGTGGGTCTCGCTGGAGGGCACGGGTGCGTTGTGCCTGGCGATCATGATCCCGCCGTCGATCCTGACCAGCTGGATCGCCTGGCAGTCGCGGCGCCGGCAGCACCGGTCGCTCGCCGATCGGTGACCGGCCGGCCGTGAGACCGCCGGCGCGAGCGGCTCAGCTCGGGTGGTCGACCGCCTCGTCGATGCCCTGGGCCAGGGTGTTCCAGGCGAGGGTGGCGCACTTGATGCGAACGGGGAACTTCACCACTCCTCGCAGCGCCTCGAGATCACCCAGCTTCACGTCCGGGACCTCGGCCGGCTCGCCCTCGCCCTCGCCGTCACCTTCGAGGCTCGACTCGTGGATGGACATCATGGCCTTGAAGGCCCTGGTGAGGTCTCGCACCTCGTCGACGGTCTTGCCCTTCACCGCGGAGGACATCATCGACGCCGAGGACTGGCTGATCGAGCACCCCTGCCCGGAGATGCGGATGTCGTCGATGCGCCCCTGGTCGTCGATGTCGAGGTACACGACGATCTCGTCACCGCACAGCGGGTTGAAGCCCTCCACCCGGTGAGCGGGCGGCACCGGCAGCTCACCGCGATTGCGGGGGTTGCGGTAGTGATCGAGGATGATCTCCCGGTAGAGGTCTTCGAGCCCAGGCATCGTGGCGATCCTAGAGGGAGAAGAAGTCCGCGGTGTCGGCCAGCGCGTCGGCCAGGGCGTCGACGTCGGCCTCGTCGTTGTAGACGTACAGCGACGCCCGGGCGGTGGCGCCCACGCCGAGCACCTTCATGAGCACCTTGGCGCAGTGATGGCCGGCCCGTACGCACACCCCGTGCTGGTCGAGCACCTGGGAGATGTCGTGGGGGTGCACGTCACGCAGCGCCAGCGACAGCACGCCACCGCGAGCGTCGGGGGCGGCCGGTCCATGGATGGTCAGCTGGTCGCCGAACCGCTCCGTGAGGGTGGCGATCGCGTACGCGGTGAGCTCGCGTTCGTGGGCCCGGACGGCGTCCATGCCCAACCCTTCCAGGTAGTCGATCGCGGCTCCGAGGCCGATGGCCTCCGCGATGGGCGGGGTGCCCGCTTCGAACTTCCAGGGGATCTCGTTGGGGGTCCACCCGTCTTTTCGGACGTCGCGGATCATCTCGCCGCCGCCGAGGAACGCCGGCATGGCCTCGAGCAGCTCCGCCCTGGCCCACAGCACCCCGATGCCGGAGGGGCCGAGCATCTTGTGCCCGGTGAAGCCGAGGAAGTCGGCGCCGAGCTCGGTGACGTCGGTGGGGAAGTGGGGCACGTACTGGGCCGCGTCCACCAGGCAGAGGGCCCCCGCCGCGTGGGCCGCGTCGGTGAGCTGGCGCACCGGCGTCAGGGTGCCCAGCACGTTGGACATGGCGGTGACGGCGAGCAGCTTCGCCCCGTCGAGCAGCTCGTCGAGCGAGGACACGTCGAGCGTGTAGTCCCCCGCCATGGGGATCCAGCGCAGCTCGATGCCACGCTCTTCCCGCAGCATGAGCCAGGGCACGATGTTGGCGTGGTGCTCGATCTCGGTGAGCACCACCACGTCGCCTTCGGCGAGGTTGGCCCGCCCCCAGCTGTAGGCCACCAGGTTGATCGCCTCGGTGACGTTCTTGGTGAAGACGATCTCGCGCTCGGACGGCGCCTTCACGAAGCGGGCGGCCTTGCGCCGGGCCGCTTCGTAGCGTTCGGTGGTCTCGGCTCCGAGCTCGTAGACGCCGCGGTGCACGTTGGCGTAGGTGTGCTCGTAGAGCTCGTCCATGGCGTCCAGCACGCTCTGGGGCTTCTGCGAGGAGGACGCCGAGTCGAGGTAGACGATGGGCCGGCCGTGCATCTCCGCCTTGGTGAGCAGCGGGAAGTCGCGCTTGACGACCGCCGGGTCGATCGGGGTGGTCATCGCCATGCGTCGTATCCCTCGGCCTCGAGGCGTTCGGCCAGCTCGGGGCCGCCGCTGTCGACGATACGGCCGTCGATGAGGATGTGCACCCGGTCGGGGCGCAGCTCGGTGAGCAGCCGCTGGTAGTGCGTGATGGCCAGCACCCCGAGCTGCGGCCGAGCCTTGCGCACCTCCTCCACCCCGTTGGCGACCACCCGCAGCGCGTCGATGTCCAGCCCCGAGTCGGTCTCGTCGAGGATCGCCACCTCCGGCTCGAGGATGGCCATCTGGAGGATCTCGTTGCGCTTCTTCTCCCCACCGGAGAAGCCCTCGTTGAGGTAGCGGTCGGCGAAGGACGGGTCCATGCCCAGGCGGCCCATCCACTCCATGATGGCCAGCCGCAACTCCAGCATCGACAGGTCGATCCCCTTGCGAGCCGACAGGGCCTGGCGCAGGAAGTTGAGCACCGAGACCCCCGGGATCTCCTGGGGGTACTGGAAGGCGAGGAACACACCGGCCTTGCCGCGCACATCGGGGCTCCAGGCGGTGATGTCGTCGCCCTTGAACAGGATCCGGCCCCGGGTGACTTCGTACTCCGGGCTGCCGAGCAGCACCGAGGCCAGGGTGGACTTGCCCGACCCGTTCGGCCCCATCAGCGCGTGGACCTCTCCGGCGCCGACCGTGAGCTCGACACCCTTCAGGATCTCCGGCTGGTCGTCCCCGTCGTGGGTCGCGGCGGGCCGCGCGTGGAGGTCCTCGATGCGCAGCAGCGGCTCGCTCATGCCTTGAAGTCTATTAGCACTACGCCGATAGTGGAAATGTGCTCCCGCTCATGGGGAGGGCGACCGCGGCGGTCGCCGGCGGTGCGGACCGGGTCTTCCCCCTGGGTCAGAATGCCCCGGGAGGAGGTGGTGTCGTGCGGGTCACCGCGAAGGTCGATTACGCCGTGCGCGCCGGCGTGCTGCTGGCGCAGGCCGCGGCGCGCGGCGAAGGGCCGGTCAAGGGCGACCGGCTCGCCGAGGAGCAGGGGTTGCCCCTCAAGTACCTGGAGAACATCCTGGCCGAGCTGCGCCAGGCCGGCATCGTGCGCAGCCAGCGGGGGGCCGAGGGGGGGTACTGGCTGGGCAGGCCGGCCGAGAAGGTCAGCGTGGCCGACGTGATCCGTGCCGTCGAGGGCCCGCTGGCCAACGTGCGGGGCGAGCGACCGGACGACCTCGCGTACCCGGACGGCGTCGGGGCCTTGCGGGAGGTGTGGATCGCCACCCGGGCCGCGCTGCGGTCGGTGCTGGAGGCGGTGAGCCTGGCCGATGTCGCCCGCGGGAACCTGCCCGGCAGCGTGCGTGCCCTGCTCGATGACCCGGAGGCGTGGGAGCCGCACTGAGCGGGCCGCGGCCCGCCCCGCGCCCTGTTCACCAGACCGGCTCTCACCGGCCCGGCGCTCACCAGCCCCGGTCGATCCACTCCTGCAGGTGGGGTCGCTCGGCGCCGATCGTGGTGTCGTCGCCGTGCCCGGGCAGCACGAGGGTCTCCGCCGGCAGGGTGAACAGGCGGGTGTCGATGGAGCGGATGATGGTCTCGAAGTCCCCACCCGGGAACTTCGTGGCCCCCGGGCCGCCGGGGAACAGGGTGTCGCCGCTGAACAGCACGGGTGAGCCTTCGAGGAGGAAGCAGATCGAGCCCGGGGTGTGCCCGGGGGTGGCGATGGTGCGGAGCCGCAGGCGCCCCACCTCGATCACCGAGTCGTCCTCGAGCACGAAGTCGTAGGCGTCGAGCATGCTCGCGTCCTCGGCGGTGACGCCCACGTCGTAGCCCGCGTCGCGCACCGCGGGCACCGCTTGGATGTGGTCCCAGTGGCCGTGGGTCTCGAGCACCCTGCGCACGTCGAGCCGCTGGCAGAGCTCCAGCAGCCGCTCGTGCTCGTTGGCGGCGTCGATGAGCAGGGACTGGCCGGTGTCACGGCAGCGCACCACGAACACGTTGTTGTCGAGCGGGCCCACCACCAGCTTGTGGATCTCGGCCTGCTCGTCCTGGTAGTGCAGCGTGCCCACCCGGCCAGGCTAACCCCGGCCCTCGCCCGGCGGTCCTTGCCGCCGGGTCGCTGCCGCAATGACGGCAGCGTCGGGCCGGAGTGGTTCTTGACCGTGCGGTCTAGTAAGAATGGTGACCTTGCCAGCACCGGACCGTCCCGGCCGGTACACCCGATCCGAGGGGGCCAGACCCAGTGAACTTCGCCTTCAGTGAGGAGCAGGAAGAGCTTCGCACCATCGTCCGCCAGTTCCTCGAGGCCAAGTCGCCCGAGTCCGCGGTGCGGGAGCAGATGGAGACCGAGCGGGGCTTCGACGACGCCGTCTGGAAGCAGATGGCCGAACAGCTCGGCCTGCAGAGCCTCATCGTGCCCGAGGAGTTCGGCGGGCAGGGCTTCGGCTACGTCGAGCTCATCGTCGTGCTGGAGGAGATGGGCCGCTACCTGCTGTGCGCGCCGTACTTCTCGACCGTGGTGCTCGCCGCCAACACCCTGATCCACTCGGGTGACGACGCCGCCAAGGCCGACTACCTGCCGGGCATCGCGTCGGGGGAGACGATCGCCACCCTGGCCTTCACCGAGCCCAACGGTCGCTGGGACGAGTCCGGCATCGAGGCGACCGCCACCGAGGAGGGCGGCACCTGGAAGCTGAGCGGCACCAAGAGCTTCGTGCTCGACGGGCACACCGCGAATCTCATCCTGGTCGCGGCCCGCACCGGCAAGGGCGTGAGCCTCTTCGCCGTCGACGGTGACGCGGCCGGCCTCACCCGCACCCCGCTGGCCACCATGGACCAGACCCGCAAGCAGGCCAAACTCGAGCTCGACGGGGTCGAGGGCCGGCTGATCGGCGAGGAAGGCAAGGGCTGGGACGTGCTGTCGACGGTGCTGGACCTCGCGGCCGTGGCTCTCGCCGCGGAGCAGGTCGGCGGCGCGCAGCGCTGCCTCGACATGGCGGTGGAGTACGCCAAGGTGCGGGTGCAGTTCGGGCGCCCCATCGGCTCGTTCCAGGCCATCAAGCACAAGTGCGCCGACATGCTCCTCGAGGTGGAGTCGGCGAAGTCGGCGGCCTACTACGCCGGCTGGTGCGCCTCGGAGATGAACGACGAGCTGCCTTCGGTGGCGAGCCTGGCGAAGGCCTACTGCTCGGACGCCTATTTCCACGCCGCCGCGGAGAACATCCAGATCCACGGCGGCATCGGCTTCACCTGGGAGCACCCCGCCCACCTGTACTTCAAGCGGGCCAAGAGCTCCGAGCTGCTCTTCGGTGACCCCACCTACCACCGCGAGCTGCTCGCCCAGCGCATCGGCATCTGAGCCGCGCCCCTCGCCGGGGGTGATGAGCGAGAGGGGTCGAGGCGCCGGCGCGCCCGTAAGCTGGCCCGGTGATCGCCGTCTTCGTCGTGATCGCCGTGATCGTGGTGGTGGCCATCGCCCTGATCGCCGTCGGCACCGTCACCGGGCGGCTGGCTGGTGAGCCGCCGACCTCGGTGTTCCACCTCGACGAGGCGGTGCACTACGTCGCCGATCGGCTGCCGGAGGACCTCACCGCTCGGCTGAGCTACGACGACGTCCGGGCGGTCATCGGCTGGCACCTCGATTACCTTCAGGCCAAGGGCGTCGCGGGGGCGAGCGACCACGACCTGGCCGCCGCGCCGGCCGGGCCGATCGTCACCGCGGACGACGAGGCGGTGGCGTACGTGCTCGGCCGGGCCGAGGGCTCCGGGCTGGAGCTCGACGATGTGGACGTGGTCGAGGTGCTCGAGGCCGAGGTCGCCTACCTGCGGGCCATCGGGGCCATCGGCCCCGAGGTCGCGGGACAGCTCGACCCGGGATCCTGAGCGGGAATCCTCCACCGCGGCGGCGTCGCCATCTCCTATCCTGGCAGGCACCAGAGAAAGGAGGTGGTCCAGCAGATGAGTGACAGTTCACATGGGACCCTGGAGGTGGCTGGCCGCTAGGCGGCTCGCTGGACCACTTGGTGGAATCCAACCAGTCCACCGCCAGATCGACGGCCGGGGCTTCGTCCCTCCCGGTACGGAAACGTCGATCCGGTTCTTTCCAGCATCTCGCGTGAGAGGGGGAGGCCTCCGGGCCTCCCCCTCCGCCGTTCCTGGGCGGTCTGCGGGCACCGCGCCCCCGGCGTCGTATGCTCACGACATGCAGCGTCCAACCAAGTTCGAGGAGCATCGCTGGGTCGGCGACAAGCGCACTCAGATCGTCTACGACCTCGACAACCTCGACGACGAGTCCATCATCGAGGAGCTGATGGCGGCCGAGACCTACATCTGCTTCGGGCCCGACACGTTGGCGGAGGCTCGCAACCGGGGCTACCGCCCGTACAAGGGCGACGGCAGCGGCCGCGGCGTCGACGGTGACGAGGAGGCTGCGTGACGGACCGCTCGACCCGCCGCGATCGCAGTCCTCACGGCTGACCTGCCGAGGCCGTGGAGAAGCTCTTCGAGAGCGGAGGGCTCGGCATCGCCGGCCACCTGGCCCGACCGCGCATCGCTCCCGGCACGTCGGTTCCCGGCCTGGTGATCAGCCACGGTTTCCCCCACCTGAGAGGAGGTGGGCGGATCTCCGCGCAGTCGTTCCCGGAGCTCGCCGATCGGATCGCCACCGAGCTGGGCTGGGTCGTGCTGGTGTTCACCTTCCGGGGCTGCGGTGACTCCGACGGCGACTTCTCGCTCGGCGGTTGGCTCGAGGACCTGCTCGCCGCGGCTCGCTGGTTGCGTGGAGTCGATGGGGTCCGGGACGTGTGGGCGTGCGGGTTCGGTACCGGCGGTGCCCTGGCGCTGTGCGCCGCGGCCCGCGACCCGGCCATCCGTGGGGTGGCTGCGATCGCCGCCCCTGCTGACTTCGACGACTGGGCCGGTCACCCGCGCCGGCTGCTCCAGCACGCACGGGAGGTGGGGATCATCCATCGCGCCAGCTTCCCCCCGGCGTTCGACGTCTGGGCCCGGGAGCTGCGCGACATCCGCGGGGTGTCCTGTGCCGCTCAGGTCGCTCCTCGACCGGTGCTGGTGCTGCACGGCTCCGACGACGACGTGGTGCCCGTCTTCGACGCCCGGGTCGTGGCCGACGCCCACGGCGACGCGGACCTGCGCATCATCGAAGGGGGCCCGCACCATCTGCGTCACGACCCGCGAGCGATCGCGGTGCTGCTGGGTTGGCTCGACCGGCAGCGGGCGCAGGCCTCCGCCCGGGTCTGAACTGGCCAGCGGCGATCAGTCGGCTTTGCCCTTGCCCTGGGCCTTCATCGCCTGCTTGTACTCCCGGACCCGCTGGAGCGCCTGTGGGCCGTCGATGTCGGCGACCGACCGGGGGGTGTTGTCGGAGAAGGGCGCTGCGGCTTGCTCCCAACCCTTCGGCTTCTTCCCGAAGCGCTTCGCCAGGATCGCCATGAAGATCTTGGCCTTCTCGTCGCCGTAGCCGGGCAGCTCCCGCAGCCGCCGGAACAGCTCGTCGCCGGTGCGCACCCCTCGCCACACCGCCCCTGCGTCGCCCCCGTAGCGGTCGACGATGAACTGGCAGAGGGCTTGGGTGCGCTTGGCCATCGCCGCCGGGTAGCGGTGCAGCGCGGGCTTCTGCGTGAACCGCTCCTCCAGCTCGACGGGGTCCATCGCCGCGATGGTCGCCGCGTCGAGCGAGCCACCCAGCCGCTGGCGCAGCGTCCAGGGCCCCTTGAACGCCCACTCCATGGGCACCTGCTGGTCGAGGAGCATGCCGATCAGCAGCGCCAGGGGCTCGGAAGCCAGTAGCGCGTCGGCATCGGGGTCACCGGTCACGGGCAGGGTCTTGGCGGGCATGTCGAGAGGGTAGCGACCCCCGGATGGATGACG
>NZ_DAIUCK010000103.1:0-10964 GCF_036846205.1 Rhabdothermincola sp.
CCGGCGGAGGGGCCGCCGGCGGCGAGTCCGAAGGCCCCCTGACACAACGAGATCGCCGCCTCGAACTCACCTTCGAACGGCAGCGCCCGAGCGTCGAGCCGTTCGAAGGTCACGTTCGGCGGAGCATCCCGGCGTGCGAGGTCGACGAAGGTGGCGGAGATGTCGACCCCGTGCACGGCGATACCCAGCTCGCCGAGCAGGTGAGCGTGCCGCCCAGGGCCACAGCCCACGTCGAGGACCCGATCGCCTGGTCGCAGGCCCAGCTGCTCGACCAGGAAGGTGACCTCCTGGCGGCTGCCCTTGGTGAACGAGTACCGCAGGTACGCCTCACCGAGGTGGTCGGCCAGCTCCTCGAACCAGTGCGACCCGGTCACGGCGCGCTACCGAGCCCGCCGGCCAGAGCGTCAGAACCGGTAGGCAGGGCATTCCCACGTGGCCCGAGCCCAGTTCCAGGTCTTCGGCAGGTCCCCGCAGGCGTCAGCAGTCGCCACTGCCCGAAGCCCGTAGAAAACCGCGACCACGAGGGCCACGAGGAAGATGACGAACCAGACCGTGCTGCGTGTGTTCCTGCTCGGCACAGCCGCCCCCCGGTGCGCTGAGGATCGCCCGATCCACTCTCGTGGCGCGCATCGTAGGCCTGGCCGGGACCTCGGGTGCTCATCCCTTGGCGTCGGCCCAGGTCGAACCGTGGGTGAGATTCACCTCGAGTGGCACCCGGAGGTCGAAGGCACCACACATCGCGTCGAGCACCACGGCCGTGACGGCGTCCCGCTCCGCCGGGCGGCTCTCGACCAGCACCTCGTCGTGGACCTGGAGAACCAGGCGGGCATCGAGCCGTTGCTCCTCGAGGGCGGCGTCGAGCCGGACGAGCGCCACCTTGAAGATGTCGGCGGCCAGCCCTTGGATCCCTGCGTTCATCGCCTGTCGCTCACCTGCCTGGCGGATGCGGACGTTGCTGGAGCTCAGCTCCGGGATCTGCCGCCTCCGACCGAACAGGGTCTCGGTGTAGCCGCGCTCACGGGCTTCAGCCACCGTGCGCTCCATGTACGCCCGCACGGCCGGGAAGGCCTCGAAGTAGGCGTCGAGGATCTCCTGCGCCTCCGAGGTCGAAATGCCGAGCCGTTGCCCGAGCCCGTAAGCCTCCATCCCGTAGGCCAGCCCGTAGGAAACCATCTTGGCCTTCGCGCGCTGGTCGAGGGTCACCGCCGCCGGGTCCACGCCGAACACCCGGGCCGCGGTGGCGGTGTGGATGTCCTCCCCGGACTCGAACGCCGCGATCAGGCCTGGGTCCTCGGCGAGGTGAGCAATGCATCGCAGCTCGATCTGGTTGTAGTCGGCGATGGTGAACTCATAGCCCGGCGCCGGCACGAACGCCTTGCGGAACGCCCGGCCGATCTCGCTGCGGACCGGGATGTTGTGCAGGTTCGGCGCGTCAGAGCTCAACCGCCCGGTCCTGGCCACGGTCTGGTTGAACGTGGCGTGGATGCGCCCGTCGGGTGCCACTTCGGCGAGAAGGCCTTCGCCGTAGGTGGAGCGCAGCTTCTCCACCTCGCGGTACTGCAACAGGTGCTCGATGATGGGGTGCTCGCCGAGCAGTCTCTCGAGGGACGCCGCGTCGGTCGAGTAACCGGTCTTGGTCTTCTTCTGCGGCGTGAGGCCCAGCTCCTCGAACAGTACCTGCCGGAGCTGCGGCGTGGAGTTCACGTTGAACTCGTGGCCAGCGTCGGCCCACACCTGCCTGCGGAGCCGCTCGCAATCATCGGCCAGGGAGTCGCTGAGCCGTCGAAGCTCGTCGACGTCGACCCCGATGCCCGCGATCTCCATCTTGGCGAGCACCCGGACCAGGGGCGTCTCGACGTCGTCGTTGAGTGCCCGCAGGCCGCGAGCGTCGAGCGTCGAGGTCAGCGGCTCGACCAGGAACGCCACTGCCAGGGCCCGCCTCCCCGCATCGAGCCAGGCCGGCACCCCCCCGTCACCGAAGTCCAACTGTCCCTCGGCCACCGCCGCGCCCGCCGGCAGCGTCATGCCGGTGAACCGTTCGAGCACCTCTGCCAGCGGGTACCGCGACTCGGCGGGGTCGATCAGGTACGCGGCGATCATCGTGTCGAGCGCCAGCGAGCGCACGTCCACTCCGTAGGGCGCGAGCCCCCTCATCACCGCCTTGGCGTCATGGGTAGCGAGCGGCCGGCCATCCCGACCGGTGAAGGTCGCCAGCGCATCCGTGACCGAAGGCTCGGCCAACAGGGTCGCCGGCAGCCAGACGACCTCGGCGGCCGCGGCATCGGTCACGAAGGCGATGCCTTCGAGAGGCGATCGCCCCTCGATGCCGGCCCAGGCCGGCGCCACGGCGAGGACCTCGGCCTCGGCGCGCAGCGAGGCCAGCAGGTCCAGCGCCCCGCCGCAGTCTTCGAGCAGCCGTACCTCGGCCTCGAGGACGCCTCCCCCGCGCGAGTCCGCCCCCCCGATCGCCCGCTCGCCCAGCGCCTCGACCAGCCGATCGAAAAGGGATCGGAACTCGAGGAACTCGAAGAGCTTGCGAACCTCTTCCAGATCGACGGCCCCGAGCTCCAGCTCGTCCAGGTCGACCTCGAGGTCCACGTCGCCCACCAGCTTCATGACCTCCGCGTTGCGGCGAACCTGCGCTTCGTGGTCAGCCAGGCTGGACCGCAGCTTCGGTGACAGCTCGTCGAGGTGGGAGAAGATCCCGTCGAGGTCGCCGTAGGTGTTGACCAGCTTGGCGGCCGTCTTCTCCCCCACCCCGGGAACGCCCGGGAGGTTGTCCGACGGATCGCCGCGCAGGGCCGCGTAGAGCACGTACTTCGACGGGGGCACGCCGGTGCGTGACTCGATGCCTGCTTCGTCGTAGAGCGCGTAGTCCGAGACTCCTTTCCGGTTGTAGAGCACCCGGACGTGGGGGTCCTCGACGAGCTGGAACGTGTCGCGGTCGCCGGTGACGATCAGCACGTCGTGACCCGCGTCGCGGGCACGGGTGGCGAGCGTGGCGATGATGTCGTCGGCCTCGTATCCGGGCACCTCCAGGATCGCGATCCCGAGCTTCTCGACCACCTCACGCACCAGGCCGATCTGTTGGCGCAGGATGTCCGGCGCCGCCTCCCGGTTCGCCTTGTAGGTCTCGACCACCTCGTGGCGGAACGTCGGCTCGGGCCGGTCGAAGGCCACCGCCACCCGGTCCGGCCGGTGGTCCCTCAGGAGGTTGATCAGCATCGAGGTGAACCCGTACACCGCGTTGGTGACCTGTCCCGAAGCGGTCGCCAGGTCCGTGGGAAGGGCGAAGAAGGCGCGGTAGGTGAGGGAGTTGCCGTCGATGAGCATGACCGTCGACATCTCCGGGCAGCCTAGGCCGCCTCAGTGCGAGGTCGGAGGGGCGAGCTCCCCGGCGATGACCTTCTCGGCGATCGCCTTCATCGTCATCCGTTCCTGCATCGCGGTCTTCTGGATGAACGAGAACGCGTCAGACTCGGAGAGCGCGTACCGGTCCATGAGACGGCCTTTGGCCCGGTCCACCACTTTGCGCGTCTCGAGCTGGCCTTCGAGGGTTTGTGCCTGGTCGTGCAGCGCCTTGATCTCGTTGAAGCGACCGATCGCCACCTCGATCGCCGGGATGAGCTCGCTGCGCTGGAACGGCTTGACCAGGTAGGCGAGCGCCCCTGCGTCGCGGGCCTGCTCGATGAGGTCCCGCTGGCTGAACGCGGTGAGGATCAGCACGGCCGCTCGGCGCTCGCCGGCGATCTCCCGAGCCGCGGAGAGCCCGTCGAGACCCGGCATCTTGATGTCGAGGATCGCGATGTCCGGTTCGAGCTGCTTGACCAGCTCGACGGCCTCATCACCACGACCCGTCTCGCCGACGACCTCGTAGCCCTCCTCCTCGAGGGTTTCCTTCAGGTCGAGCCGGATGATGGCCTCGTCCTCGGCGATGACGACGCGGGTCGGCACCGGCGTTCCCTTTCCCTGTCGCGGTCCGTGAGTGGGCGCATCGTACTGGCTGAGCCGGTGGCGGCCGCTCAACGGTTCCCGTCGGTGGCGATGAGCTTGTCGAGCAGCTCGTCCTGGGTGCCTTCCAGGCGCTCGATCGACGCCAGGAGCTCCGCCCGGTGCCGGCTCATGGCCTCCGCGTGCCGCTGGGCCTCCCGGTGTTCGCGCTCGGCGAGTGGGGTCTCCGAGACGAGGGACCGGAGCCTGGCTTCCTCGGCTTCGTCGGCGAAGTGCGCCAGCTGCTCCTCCGCGACCGCGAGGTCGCGACGGAGCCGCTTGAGTTGCTCGGACACCTCGGCCAGGCGCCGTTCCACCAACGAGCGGGTCACGTCGAAAAGTCTAGGACCACCTCTCCCGGCAGCCGGGGCAGGGCGGCCAGGCCCTCCCCGCTGCTAGCGTGAACCACCCTGCGGCGGTGCTGGAACCGGCATACAGGGCAGGCTCAAACCCTGCTGCCCGCAAGGGCTTGTGGGTTCGAATCCCACCCGCCGCACCATGGACCGACGCCGTCCCGCCCGCCGGCCACGTCGACGGATGGTCGTACTCGCGGGCCTGGCCGGGCTGCTCGGCGCCCTGCTCGTGTACCGCCAGCGGGCGATCGACGCCAGCGCACGCCAGTTCCGGGCCATCTACGACCAGCGCGAGGAACACCCCCCGGGGTCCTGAGCGGCGTCTGAGACAGACGGCACTGAAACCCCACGCGCCGTCGGCGAGTCTCAGGGCGGTCGTTCGCGGAGAGGGGCCCTTGCATGATCGTGTTCACCTTCCCCGGCCAGGGCTCGCAGAAGCCCGGGATGGGAGCGCCGTGGGTCGGGCACCCGTCCTGGGAGCTCGTCGGTGAGGCCAGTGCCGCCGTCGGTCGGGACATCGAGCACCTGCTGCTCGAGGCGCCGGCCGACGAGCTCACCGAGACCCGCAACGCCCAGGTGGCGACGTTCGTCTTGAGCCTGGTGGTGCTCGACGCGATCGAACGCCTCGGCGTCGAGCCCGCGGCCGTGGCCGGTCACAGCCTGGGCGAGTACACCGCGCTGGTCGCCGCCGGCGCGCTCGCCTTCGAGGAGGGCGCGGCCCTGGTCGCCGAGCGAGGCGAGGCCATGCAGGCCGCGGGCCGCGAGCGGGCCGGCGCGATGGCGGCGGTCCTCGGCCTCGATGACGACGCCGTCGAGGTGGCCTGCGCCCGGGTGGACGGCGACGTGTGGGTAGCGAACTACAACGCCCCCGGCCAGGTGGTCGTCGCCGGCAGCCCCGAGGCGATCGACGACCTGGTCGCGGTGGCGAAGGCGGCGGGAGCCAAGAAGGTGCTGCCTGTGCCGGTGAGCGGCGCCTTCCACACGCCGTTCATGGCCCCGGCCCGAGAGCGCCTGCGCAAGGCGCTGGCCGCGACCGACCTGCGGCCCCCGGAGCTGCCCACGTATGCCAACGTCGACGCCGCCCCACACGCCGACGCCGGCGAATGGCTGGGGCTGCTCGGCGCGCAGCTGTGCAGCCCGGTGCGGTGGCGCCAGACCCTGCACCGCCTGCACGACGACGGCTTCGGCACCTACGTGGAAGTGGGTCCCGGCACCGTGCTCACCGGCCTCGCCAAGCGCACGGTCAGCGGCGCTCGAGTGCTGTCGGTGTCGGCGCCCGCTGATCTCGACCGGCTCCTGGAGGCCCTCGCCGCGCCGCCGGCCAGTGCCGTCGGCGCCCACGAGGGCGAGCACCTGTTCGCCACGGAGCGCCTGGTCGTGAGCCCGGCCGCGGGGCTGTTCTCCCCCGCCGGCAACCTCGACCCGGGGCTGCGCGTGGAACCGGGCGATGTGCTCGGCACGGTCGGTGATCACGAGGTGCGTTCAGCGTTCTCCGGGGTAGTGATGGGAGTGCTCGCCGTCGATGGGGAGCGGGTGACAGCCAGCCAGCCCATCGCCTGGTTGCGTACGAGCTGATGGTGGGCGCCGTCATCGTCGGTTGGGGCACGGCCCTGCCCGACCGGATCGTCACCAACGCCGATCTCGAGGCCGTCCTCGACACCTCCGATGAGTGGATCACCGAGCGGACCGGCATCAAGGAGCGACGGGTGGGCGGCACGACCGCCGGGCTCGCCGTGGCCGCGGGCGCCCGGGCGCTGGAGCGAGCAGGCCTGCACGGATCCGACATCGACCAGGTCCTGCTCGCCACCACCACGCCGGACCGGATGATTCCCTCCACCGCCTCCGACGTGCAGCACGCCCTCGGCATCGAGGGAGGCGCGTTGGACCTGAACGCGGCCTGCTCCGGCTTCGTCTACGGCCTGGTGCACGCCCACGGCCTGATCGCCCTCGGCGCCCGCCGAGTGCTGCTCATCGGCAGCGAGACCCTGAGCAGGGTCACCGACTGGCATGACCGCAACACGGCGATCCTGTTCGCCGATGGAGCCGGGGCGGTGGTGCTTGAGGCGACCGCCGGCACCGGTCAGCTCCTGGGTTGGGACCTCGGATCGGATGGGTCGGCCCGGGACCTGCTCTACGCAGACATCGGCGGCTACCTGCAGATGGATGGGCGCGAGGTGTTCCGCCGCGCGGTGCGGGCCACGGTGGACTCCGCGCGGCGATCCCTCGAGCGAGCAGGCATTCGGCCTTCCGACGTCGCCCTCGCGGTACCCCACCAGGCCAACATCCGCATCATCGACGCCGCCTGCCAGCGGCTCGGCATCCCGATGGAGCGAACGGCGACCGTACTGCACGCCACCGGCAACACCTCCTCGGCGTCGATCCCCCTGGCGTTGGTGGATGCCATCGAGCGAGGGCGGCTGCATCGCGGCGACCTCGTGCTGCTCGTAGGGTTCGGAGCCGGGATGAGCTGGGCGAGCGCCGTGATCCGCTGGGAGGCCGACACATGAACCGGGTGGTGCTGGTGACCGGGGGAGCACGGGGCATCGGGCTGGCGACGGCGAGAACGTTCGCCGAGAGCGGAGCGCGCGTGGCGATCACCTACCGCTCGACCCCACCCGACGAGGCGCAGTCCGCCGGCCTGCTGTGCCTGCCATGCGACATCACCCAGCCCGCTGAGGTGGAGGACGCCTTCGCCCGGGTGGAAGCGGAGTTCGGGCCGGTGGAGGTGCTCGTGGCCAACGCGGGCATCACCGCCGACACGCTCGTGCTGCGGATGTCCGACGAGGACTTCGCCCGGGTCCTCGACACGAACCTGACGGGCACCTTCCGGGTGGCCAAGCGGGCGCTGCAGAAGATGATGCGGGCCCGTTGGGGTCGGGTGGTCCTGGTCGGCTCGGTCGTGGGCACCACCGGCCAGGCGGGCCAGGCCAACTATGCGGCATCGAAGGCCGGCCTCGTGGGGCTGGCGCGGTCGCTGGCCCGCGAGTTCGCCTCGCGCCACGTCACCGTGAACGTGGTGGCTCCCGGCCCGATCGCCACCGACATGCTGGCCGCCGTCGGCCACGACCGTCGCCAGGCGATCGCGGCCGCCGTCCCGCTCGGTCGCCTGGGCGATCCCGGCGAGGTGGCGGCGGCGATCCGGTTCCTCGCGTCCGACGACGCGGGGTACATCACCGGTGCCGTGCTCCCCGTGGACGGTGGCCTGGCCATGGGGCCGTGGTGACCCTCGGCCCCCGTGGAGCCAACCGCCTACCATCACCTCCGTCGATCCCCGACGGAGCGCATCCAACCAGAAACGGAGATCAGAAAGCCGTGAGTGATGACACGTTCGACCGCTTCAAGAAGTGCGCCGTGGAGGTGCTGGCCGTCGAGGAGGACCAGATCACACCCGACGCCCGCTTCGGTGATGACCTCGACGCCGACAGCCTGGACCTGGTGGAGCTGGTGATGGCCCTCGAGGAGGAGTTCGACATCAGCGTCGATGAGTCGGAGCTGGACGGGATCGAAACTGTCGGTCAGGCACTCGAGCTGGTCCAGTCGAAGCGCTGATGGGCACCTCGCCGGCAGGAGACCGCCGCCGCGTCGCGGTCACCGGGGTCGGGGTCGTCTCACCGTGCGGCATCGGCGCCGAGGCTTTCTGGGACGGTCTGCTCGGCCCGGCCCCCGAGGGTGAGCGTCGGGTGCACGACTTCGACCCCGCCCGGTACTTCGACAACCCGAAAGAGGCTCGGCGCACCGACCGGTTCACCCAGTTCGCGCTCGCCGCCGCCGCCGAAGCGCTCGAACAGTCCGGCCAGCCTGAGGCTGCACCCCTCCGGCGAGGGGTCTGGGTGGGCACCGGCGTCGGTGGGCTCATCACGGTGGAGGACCAGGTCGTCGTCCGTCATGAGAAGGGGGCGCGGCGGGTGTCCCCGTTCCTCGTGCCGATGATGATGGCCAACGCCGCGGCCGCCGCGATCTCGATGCGCTACGGCTGGCAGGGCCCGTGCGAGACCACCGTCACCGCGTGCGCGGCCGGCACCCACTCGATCGCCAACGGCGCCCGCCTCATCAGCAGCGGGCGTTGCGACGCGGTGATCGCCGGCAGCAGCGAAGCGGCGATGACCGCCACCGGCATCGCCGGATTCACGAACATGACCGCGCTGTCGAGCTCCGGCGTGTCACGCCCCTTCGACCGCGACCGGGACGGCTTCGTGATGGCCGAGGGAGGCGCAGTGCTCGTGCTCGAGGAGTGGGAGTCGGCCCGCCGCCGGGGCGCCACCATCCTGGCGGAGGTGCTCGGCAGCGCCAGCACCGCGGACGCCCATCACATCACGGCGCCCTCCCCGGGCGGGAGCGGCGCCATCGCCTGCATGCAGCTGGCCCTGGAGGATGCCGGGGTCGATCCGTCCGAGGTCCGCCACGTGAACGCCCACGGCACCTCCACCCCGCTGAACGACGCAGCCGAGGCCGAGGCCATCGCCAAGCTCTTCGGTAGCCCCGGCCCGCCCGTCACCTCCATCAAGGGCGTCACCGGTCACTCGCTCGGAGCAGCCGGCGCCCTGGAGGCCGTCTCGGTGGTCCTGTCGATGGTCAAGGAGCTACTGCCACCCACCGCCGGCTACGAGCACCCCGACCCGGCGCTGGCCCCGATCGACATCGTCCACGGCGAGCCCCGCCCGTGGCAGCCCGGACCGACCTTGTCGAACAGCTTCGGCTTCGGCGGCCACAACGGCTGCCTGGTGTTCGGCCCCCCGGATCGACCTCAGGCCTGAGGGCTGGAGCCGCTCCCCTGCAGGTAACCCTCGTGGCTCAGCAGCCACACCTTCTTGCGGGGATCGTTCGCGTAGTTGCCGAGCACCCCGCCACTCCGGATGACCCGATGGCAGGGCACCACGACCGCAAGCGGGTTGGCGGCCATCGCGGACCCCACCGCTCGAGCGGCACCGGGACGACCGACCCGCGAGGCCAGCTCACCGTAGGTGACCACCTCGCCGAAGGGCACCGAGACCAGTTCGTCCAGCACGGCCCGGCGGAAGCTGGTCATGGCCGGCCAGTCCAGCGGCACGGCGAAAGAGCTGCGCTGCCCCGCGAAGTACTCCCGCAGCTCCCGCTCGGCGAGGGCGAGCTGGCGAGCGGCGGCAGGCGACCCGCTCCGGCCACGCCGACCACCACCGAAGGTGATCGAGCGCACGCCCGAGTCGGTGGCCTCGAGCGTCAGGGGGCCGATCGGGGTGGCGATGGTGGTGAGCGCGCTCACGACCGCACGCTACCCCGGTAGGAAACTCAGGCGTCGACCAGCACGAAGAGCAGGTCCGCCTCGCAGGCGATGGCTCCACCCACGGACGCTCGGCCGTGCCCCTTCCCCGCCCGGGCGGACATCCGACCGAGCTCCACCTCCAGCTCCAGCAGCTCGCCGGGCGTGGCCTGGCGCCGGAAGCGCACCCCGTCGACCCCACCGAACAGCGGGAGCTTGCCAGTGTGATCGCCGCCGGCCAGCACCGCGTAGGCCCCGAGCTGCGCGATGGCCTCCACCATCAACGCGCCGGGCAGCGTCGGTCGCCCCGGGAAGTGGCCGGCGAAGAACCACTCCTCGCCGGTGAGGTGCCAGTTGCCCATGGCGCGGACACCCGGCTCCAGGGAGACCACCTCGTCCAGGAACAGGAAGGGTGGCCGGTGAGGCAGGACGTCGAGCGGGGCCGGGTGGGTGGCCATCATCCGGCCGCGAGCGCCTGGGTCAGCCGGACAGGTGTGTCCTTGGGGCTGATCTTGTACCAGGCCTCGGCGATGCGACCCGACTCGTCGATCAGGAACGCCGAGCGGATGATCCCGAAGTACTTCTTGCCGTACATGCTCTTCTCGCCCCACACGCCGTAGCGCTCGGCTACGGCGTGGTCGGTGTCGGCGAGCAGCGGGAACCCGAGCGAGTACTTCTCGTCGAACTTCTTCTGGCGCGCCGGCTCATCGGGGCTGATGCCGACGATGGCGGTGTCGCCGATGTCACCGGCGACGTCCCGCAGGCCGCACGACTGGGCCGTGCATCCCGGCGTGTCGGCCTTCGGGTAGAAGTACACGAGGACCTTGCGTCCCTTGAAGTCCGACAGCTTGACCTTGTTGCCGTGCTGGTCGAGCAGGGTGAAGGCAGGGGCCTTGTCCCCGGGTGCGAGATGCGTGCTCATGGCCCGAACCTAGCGCCCGGGCGTCATCGACCCGAGATGCGCCGTCCCGCAGGCGCCTGCGGGGAGCGCCCGGTGGGCTCCCCACAGGCGGACGATCCTGCGCGATCATGCCGGGGCGGGCACCTCCCCCTTGGCCACCTTCTTCAGGGTGGCGCCCGCGCTGACCTTCACGGCCTTGCTGGCAGGGACGTTGATGGTCTCGCCGGTCTGGGGGTTCCGGCCGGTCCGAGCGGCGCGCTGCACCTGCTCGAAGGACAGGAATCCGGGCAGCGACAACTTCTCGCCTCCCTTGGCGACGACCTGCTGCACGACCTCCTCGAACCCCTTCAGGGTCTTCTCGACGTCGCTCTTGGAGACGCCGGTTCGCTCGGCGATCTGGGCGACCAACTCCGCTTTGGTCATGATGATCCTCCTCATGGCCCGGCACCGCCGGCGGTGCCGGCAGGGGTGGAACCGGGCGGGT
>NZ_DAIUCK010000104.1:0-10831 GCF_036846205.1 Rhabdothermincola sp.
GGCCCGGGAGGGCGACACGGTCCACATCGGGGAGCTGTCGTTCGACTTCGAGCCGGAGGGCTGAGCGGTGATCGTGGTGGCGAAGATCGGCACGTCGTCGATCACCGACGACGAGGGCGACATCGCCCGGGAGGCCATCCGCAAGCTGTGCGGGGAGGTGGCCGAGCTGCGGCGGGCCGGTCACCAGGTGGTGGTGGTGTCTTCGGGCGCGATCGCCGCGGGCCTGCCGGCGCTCGGTCTGGGAGGGTCGAAGCGGCCGCGGGACGCGGTGACGTTGCAGGCGGTGGCCGCGGTGGGCCAGAGCCGCCTGATGCAGGTGTACGGCGAGGAGCTGGGTGGGCACGGCGTGGTGGCCGGCCAGGTGCTGATCGCGCCGCTGGATTTCATGGAGCGCCGCCAGTACCTGCAGGCCCGGGGGACGCTGGCCCGGCTGCTGGAGCTGGGTGTGGTGCCGGTGGTGAACGAGAACGACGCCATCGCGGACGACGAGATCCGCTTCGGGGACAACGATCGGCTGGCTGCGCTGGTGGCCCACCTGGTGGACGCGGAGGTGTTGGTGCTGCTCACCGACACCCCGGGAGTGCTCACCGCCGATCCCCGCTTGGACTCGGATGCCTCGTTGATCGAGGAGATCGTGGAGGTCGACCACGAGCTGGAGGCGGTGGCCGGCGGCCCGGGGACGGTGCGGGGTAGCGGGGGCATGGCCACCAAGCTGGCGGCGGCGAAGATCGCTTCGTGGTCAGGGGTGCGCACCGTGATCGCCGATGCCCGCCGCGAGCACGTGCTGGCCGACGCGGTGGCGGGGGCGCCGGGTGTGGGCACGGTGGTGGTGCCCCACGATCGCAAGCTGGCGGCCCGCAAGCTGTGGATCGCCTTCGCGGTGGGTTCGTCAGGCACCCTGGTGGTGGACGAGGGGGCTCGGGCGGCGCTGCTCGGGGGCAAGGCGTCGTTGCTGGCGGCCGGGGTGCGGGCGGTGCACGGGGATTTCGACGAGGACGACGCGGTGGAGATCGCGTCGGCGGACGGGCGGGTGTTCGCCAAGGGCCTGGTGCGGGTCGACGCGGCCACCGCCAAGGAGATCGCCGGCCGCCGCAGCGCGGAGCTGCCCGAGGGCAGCCCCCGCCACGTCGTGCACCGCGACGACCTGGTGATGCTGCCTTGAGGTGATCGGGAACGTCGGTCCGAGCGTCGGCGGTCGGAGCCGGCCGGCTCGGCCGCAGGATCCTCAGCTTCGCAGCCGTGCCGTCCAGGTGGTGCGGTCGGTGGGGGCATTGCCGGTCGTGACCCGAACCCGCCAGAGCCGGGCATCACCATAGGTCGACTGGAAGTCCGAGGGGAGCAGGGTCCGCAGGCGTACGACCCGATCGTTGTACTTCCCCGTCCCCGTCCGGTACGGGCCGGGTTGAGGGTTCCATGGCACCCACACCGGCGGGTACGAGCACACGCTGGAGTCCGTACACAGCGCCTGGTTGCCCATCAGATCGAGCGACGTCGTGGGGGCGATGCTCGCCCAGCCCCCGGTGGGTGCTGCGTCCCCACCCGGGCAGACCCCGTCCACCGGGTCGGAACCGTCGTAGCAGAGCACCCGCCAGTCGAACGCCACCGGGTTGCCGGTGGGATCGAGGAGCTCGAGGGTGTTCGAGCCCTCGCCGAGGTCGAACAGGTCGATCTCGAGCACCTTGCCCTGATGGTCATGGGAGATCGAGGCGAGGTCGAACGTGGTGACGGCGTTGGGCATCATCAGGTACGCGCCGAGATGCTCGACGGCGAAGATGACCGGGCAGGTCTCGGCTGGCAGCGTCCCAGGTCGACCGTGGACCGGATCGCCCTGGTCGACGGAGCACGGCTCCCAGGTGCCGCCGCCCACGTTGGCTCGCAGGGCGAACGAGTTGGAGCCGTGCCGGGTGGTCGTATCCCCGGGGGTGTCGGTCAGGATCTGTACGTAGTACGTGCCGGGGGTGGGGTTGGCGATGCTGTAGAGCTGCCGCCAGCCGCCCCGGTAACCGCCGCTGGTGCTCGTCGATGGGGTGGCGCACGTCCCGCTGCTGTCCCCGCCCGCGATGGGGACCGTGCCGAGCACCGAGGCACCTGTGGGGTTCAGGCTGTCGTCGCTGCGGATCACGTAGATGGTCCGGAACACCGACGGGGCATCGATCGAGCTGGAGCTGCACGCCGCCGCGTCGTACGCCTCGATGGCGATCGGCCCGCCGCTGTAGCCCACCGGCACCTCGATCCCGTAGAAGTAGCCCCGGGGGTCGTACTCGGTGTTGTTCTGCACGATGCTGCTGGTCGTGCACCGGAACGTCCCGGAGCTACCGCCGACCGGGCGCGGGTTCGAGGTCTGCTGTGTGTAGTTCTGGGTGGTGCGGGCCATGATCCGGTCGCCGTTCTCCTTGCCGGAGCACTGCCCGCTGATCGCCAGCCACGACTTGGGGCGGTTGGCCAGCGTGTCGACCGAGGGTGGGAGGATGCCGGCCAGGTCACCGGTACCCAAGAAGTTCCTCACACCGCCCAGGTGTAGCGGCTCGATGACCGGAGCCGGCTCGTCGTCGACGATGGTCAGGGTGCCCGTGGGCCGCGACACCCCGACCGTTGCGCCACCCCCGATCACGGTCACGTCGGTGACCTCGACGTGCGCGGCCTCGTCGCCCTCGTACTGGCCGTCGCCGTAGACGACCAGGCTGGCGAGCGCTCTGGTCTTGCCGGGGTCGATCCGTGACGTGCGCGGCTTGGCCACGTCGCGGTAGTCCTCCCCCGCGGACGCGGTCGCCGGGGTGACCCTCCAGGTGATCCTGACGGCGTCGGGGAGTGGTTCTGACAGGGTGAACGGGACGGAGACCGTGGAGCTGCCCTCGTCGCCTTCGACGACCGCGACGTCGCCGACGCCGACAGCCGGTTCGCCAGGATCGTCGTCGACGATCGTGCCCCGTCCGGTCGAGCGCGGCCCGAGCACCGCGGGCCCTCCGACGACCTCCAGCAACGTGACCTCGATCTGCTCGTCGTCCTCGTCGAGCGTGTCGGGGAGCACACCGAGGGTGATCAGGGCGCTGGTACGGCCGGCGGCGATCTTCGTCGTCTTCGGCTTGGTGATCGCCCGGTAGTCGTCACCCGGGGTCGCGGTGACGGGTTGTGCGATCCACCGGACCACGACGTCGGCCGGCGCGGGTGCGGAGAGCGTCACCGGGAGCTTGAGTGCGAGCACCCTTCCCGCGTTCCCCTCCACGACCGAGGCGTCGCCGATCGCGACTCGAACGGTGGCGTCAGCGTGGCTCGCTGTCGGCTGCAGCAGAGTCAGGACGAGTGCCAGGACGGCTGCTCCGGCCGCGACTCGCTTGCCGGGGTTCCTCATGTGTGAATGGTACAGGTGGATCGCCGTGCTTGTCGTGGCGGCGTGGCCTGCTCTTCGAGGAGGGCGAAGGCAGCGGTGCTCCGTGTGTCCGAGCCGGGGAACCTGTCGGTGCATCATCCTCCGCGGGTGGGGGCTCACCGCGCGTACGTTGATGATGTGGTGGCCCTGTCTGTCAGGGTGAGGTGAGACATCGGCGGTAGCCGATCATCCCTACAGGGCGAGACGGCCATGCCATCGCAGGATCGTCGCTCGGTGTCCGCGACGGCGGATACGATGGCTTCATGTCGCTGACCGTCCAGTTGCCTGACGAGGCGTTGCGCCGCCTGCAGGCTGAAGCCGCCCGGCGGGGTGTGAGCGTCGACGAGGTGATCGCCGAGTTGGCCGGTCAGCTGCCCGGCGTGGAACCGGTCCGGAAGGCGCCCGGTCATCGGTTCAGCTTCATCGGCATCGGTGCTTCGGGTCGAGCAGATGGTTCGGAGCGCCACCGTGAGAGCAGCCGGGATGCCTACGCTGGCAAGTCGGCGGCTGAGGTGTGATCGTCGTTGGCACCGGTGTGCTGTTCGCCGCCGCTGATCGCTCCGATGCCCACCATGACCGCTGTTCGGAGTTCTTCGACGACACTCGCGAGGCATTGCTGGTACCGACCCCGGTCGTCATAGAGACGGCATGGCTCATCGGCAGCCGCCTCGGTGTCGACGCACAGGCCACGTTCCTCTCGATCGTATCCTCTGAGATCGACCGGGTTGATCTCACCGACGCCGATTGGCGTCCTGTCGCGGAGCTCGTCGCGTCCTATCGTGACCTGGATCTCGGCGTTGTCGACGCTGCTGTGGTCGCGGTGGCAGAACGGATGACGGCCAAGACGATCGCGACCGTCAATCCTCGGGACTTCCGCGTCGTGCGCCCAGCGCACTGCGACGCATTCGAGCTCGTCCCCTGACCCCGCTACCTCTCGGCGGGATCAGGCCGACCAGTCACCGAACTCGATTCATCACGGGTTCGAAAAGTGGCTCAGCGGCTCGATGAACCGCCCAGGGTCTGGAGGAGATTCGGGCTATCGGCTTCCAATGCACGACCCAGGTGTCCAGCCTGCCGGATCTCGTCGTCTGCCGGTCTGATGACAAGATGCATATGAGTGATGCTAAGATGTCACCGTGCGGACGACGATCCGGATCGACGATGATCTGTACCGCCGAGCCAAGGCCGACGCCGCGCGACGCGGCCAGACCGTCGGCGAGCTGATCGAGGACGCACTCCGGCTCGCGTTGCGCCGACCGGGCGGGGCCACCCGGGAGATCCCCGAGCTACCGATCTTCGGTGGCAGCGGCACGATGCCCGGCGTGGACCTCGCCGACAGTCGTTCCTTGCGCGACCTCATGGACGCGGATCGCGATCTCGATGCGCTGCGTTGACGTCAACGTCCTCGTCGACGCCCACCGCCCCGAGGCACCTCATCACGACACCGTGCGAGCGTGGCTCGACGCGGCGCGCCGGGGACGGGAGCCGCTCGGTGTGCCCGGTGTGGTCTCAGCGGGCTACCTGCGCGTCGTCACCCATCCCCGGGTGTTCCGCGAACCCACGCCGGTCGAGCTCGCCTTGCAGTTCCTCGATGCCCTGCACGCATCGCCGGCGGTGGTCACGGTCGATCCGGGCGAGCGACACCGGTCGATCTTCCAGGACCTCTGCCAGCGGCTCTCGTTGCGCGGCAACGACATCCCCGATGCCTACCTGGCGGCGATCGCCATCGAGCAGGGCGTGGTGTGGGTGACCTCCGACCGGGGGTTCGCTCGCTTCCCGGGCCTTCGACTGGAACACCCCGCCGACCGGTGACCCACCGGTGGCGGGCGATCGCGCCGCGGGCTCGCTCGACCGGGCGGTGGCGGGGATCTGCGCTTGAACCGTGATGGCAGGAGGACAGCCGCTGCCCTCATGCCATCACGGTGCCGTCACGAGCCTCCCGCTCCGGACTGCTCGACCGGGTCCGCCGCCGGCGCCGGAGCAGCCGCCTCGGCCTGCTGGAGCTGCTCGGCCTCCTTCAACAGCTCCTCGCCGCTCGCCGGCGCCAGACCCAGCTCGGCGCGGATCTGCGCCAGGCGGGCTTGCGCCTCGGTGTTCAGCGACGCCTGCTCCACCTCCAGCATGCGAGCCTCGACCGACTCGCCGGTCAGCTCCGCCATGCCCTTCGCCTTCGCGTAGCGGGCCTCGATCTTCTGTTGCACCTCGGCGAAGGTGGGCACGTCCTGGCCGACGGTCTCGCTGAGCGTGGCCATGGCCTTGTTCATCTCTTCCTGCATCTTCGCCTGGTCGAGCTGCGAGAGCAGCTTCTGGCGCTCCGCCAGCTTCTTCTGCAGCGCCGCCGCGTTCTGCTGCACCGCCGCTTTGGCCTGCTCGGACGCCTGCGTGGCCCCGAGCACCAGCGTCTTGGTGTCCTCCACCTCGCGCTCCACCGCGATCAGCCGGTTGGCGAAGGACTCCGCGGCCTGCGTGTACTCGGCGGCCTTCTTCTCGTCACCGGCCCGGCGGGCCTCCTCGGCCATCAGCACCGCCTGGCGAGCGTTGGCGTTCAACCGCTCGAACTCCTCCATCGAGCGGTTGAGCCGCATCTCGGCCTGCTTCTGGTTGGCGATGACGTTCGCCGCCTGCTCCTTCAGCCGACGGTGCTGCTCCTGGGCTTCGGTGATGGCCTGCTCGAGCTGCACCTTGGGGTCGGCCTTCTCGTTGAAGGCCAGGTTGAGCTTGGCGGTGAGGTACTTCCACCAGCGCTTCAGAGACTTGAACATGGATCAAGCCTAGGGCATGGTCGTCGAGTCGGGCCTGGCGCCGATCCGGGCGCCGAGCGCCCGCAACGCCCGGAGGTCGTCGGAGCGCACCAGCGCCAGCACCCCCAGATAGGTGAGCGCCCCGGCGGCTCCCCCTACCAACGCCTGGGTCACGTACTCCCCGCTGCCGCCCGGGGTCACCACCCGGGTCACCACGACCATCACCGCGACCATGGACGCCGCCGCCACGCCCTGACGGACCACCGCCGCCCACAGCCCGTCGACGCCCACCGGGCCGGCCCGCCGGGCGAGCACGGCCAGTGCCGCGACCGCGGCGGCGCTGTACGCCAGGGCGAACGCCGCGATCACCCCCGGCAACCCGAACCTGCGCACCAGCACGACCGCCAGCCCCACCTGCAGCACGTTCTCGCACAGGTTCAGCAGGAACGGGCTACGGGTGTCGCGAAAGGCATAGAAGCCGCGCATCGTGTAGAGGAACACCGCGAACCCCGGCAGGCCGGCGGCGAACCACACCAGCGCCGAGGCCGTCAGCTCGGTCGACGCTTCGGTGAACGAACCCCGCTGGAGCAGGAACCCCACGATCGGGGTGGCCAGCACCAGGTAAGCCGCCGCCGCGGGCAGGATCACCAGCAAGCCCAGGCGGAGACCCTGCGCGAACCGGGACCGGAACGCCGGCAGGTCGCCGCGGCTGGCGTGCGTCGCCAGCTCGGGGGTGAAGGTGGTCATGATCGACACCGTGAACAGCCCGTAGGGGAGCTGCACGAACAGCCACGCGTACGTGTAGGCGGACACCGCGCCCTCGCCGGTGCCGTTCGCCAAGGTCAGCACCGCGAAGAACACCACCTGGTTCGCGGCGACGTAGCCGAGCGTCCAACCCGACAGGCGGGCCACGGTCGACACCGCCGGGTTGCGCCAGTCGGGGTTCCAGCGCAGCCGGATGCCCGCCCGGCGCATCGCCGGCCACAGCACCAGCGTCATGGCCACGATGCCCGCGGTGGTGCCGATCCCCACCAGCACCAGCAGCCCCGTGTCGTCGCGCACCTGCTCGAGGGTCGGCTTCCCGCCCGCCAGGCGAGGCAACGCCAGGAACAGCGCGATCACCACCACGTTGTTGAGCACCGGGGCGAACGCCGGCACGGCGAAGGAGCGTCGGGCGTTCAACAGCGCGGTCCACAACGTGGTCAGGCCGTAGAAGAGCACCTGGGGCATGAACATCACCAGCAGCGGCACGGCCAGCGACGCCTGGCGCTGCGCCTCCTCGGCGGGCAGGTCCACGGTGTAGAGGCGGATGATCAGCGGTGAGGCCGCGGTGGCCAGCACGGTCACCGCCACGAGGGCGACGGTGACGACGGTGGCCAGAGCGTCCACCCCCGAACGGTCGCCGTGCTCGTTGCGGTCCACGATGACCGGCACCAGCGTCGCCGCCAGGATCCCGCCAAGTACCAGGTCGTAGACCACGTTCGGGGTGGTGTTGGCCAGGTTGTACGCGTCGGCGAGCACCCGGGTGCCGAGCGCGTAGGCGATGGCCATGATGCGCAGCAGCCCGGTCACCCGGCTGAGCCCCGTGCCCGCCGCCACCAGCACGCTGGAGCGCAGCAGGCCACTCGACGAGCCGGCCCGGTCGGGGTCGTGGTCGCTCACGCCGACCCGGGCGCGGCGAGTCCCTGCCCCCCGCCCGCCTCATCGGTCTCGGCCAGCCCCAGCCGGAGCGCCTCCAGCTCGTTGACCAGCGAGTCGACGTCCTGGCCGAGCCCACCCAGCTCGTCCACCCGCTCGGCCCGCGCCGACAGCTCGATCGCCCGGGTCACCGCTTCGTCCAGGCGAGCGTCGAGCAGCCGCAGCCGGGCCCGGGTCTGCTCGATCACCTCGTCCATCCGGCGAGCGGTGTCGATCTGGGCCTCCAGCGCCTGGATGGTCTCGTCGAGCGTGCGGTCCGCCTGGCGGCTGCGGTTGCGGGTGTCGTGCAGCTCGACGAGCTGCGCGCCGGCCTGGGCGACGTCGATGCTGCGGCGGGCGTCGGTGAGCGCCTGGCCGGCCCTCGCGATCCGCCAGGACTCCTCGACCCCCGTGCCCAGCCGCTCGCCGATCTCCGCCAGCCGATCCCGCAGCGGCCCGCCCCGGGCCTGGCGAACCGCCTGCGCGAACTGGTTGCGGGACTGGAGGGCCTCGCGGACGAACTGGCGCCACGGGTCCTGGAGGGTGAAGGGGTCGATGCGCTCCGGGCGCGGGTTGCGGGGCACGGCCGCCGCCACCCGAGCCGCCCACGCGGCCGCGCCCAGCGCCGCGGCCCCGGCCGCGGGAAGTCCCACCAGGATCCCCGCGGCCACCCCGGCACCCGCCAGCAGGATGCCCGCGGGGGAGGTCATCGCCCGGGCCACCGGCGGGGTGAAGAAGCGGTCGCGCAGCTTCAGGCGGGCCATACGACGAAGACGTTAGGGCGTGGGTGCCCGGCGGCGGCGCAGAGCCGGTCCGGCCAGCGGCCCGGCGCCGGCCCGGCCAGCGGCGCTGCGCGCACTCAGAAGTTGCTGACGACCGCGGTGAAGACCTTGTTGATGCTCTTCGGGTCGCTCGCGTTGTACGCGGCGGCGTTGGTCGCCTCGGCGATCTGCTTGAGCACGCTCAGGTCGGCGTCGGTGCCGTAGGCGATGGTGAACACCCGGATCGGGCGCCCCAGCTCACCCTGGCTCAGTCGCCGCAGCTCGCTCACGGTCCGCTCGAGCTGCGCGGCGTCGTCGGTGACGTTGCCGTCGTCGTTCTTGCCGTCGGTGAGCAGCACCACCGCGTTGATCAGGCTCGGGTCGTACTGGTCGTACATCGTCCGGAACGAGTCGAGGACCACGTCGTAGAGCGGGGTGCCGTTGGTGGGGAAGAGGCCCTCGATGCGTTGCCGCAGCGCCCGCTCGTTCTGGGACATCGGCCCGATCGGCACCAGGTCGTTCCAGAACGCCGTGCCGTCCCCGAGACCGGTGGAGAACTCCCGCAGGCCTACCAGGTCGCTGCTCTTGAACTCCTCCAGCGAGCCGAGCGCGGCCGCTTTCGCCAGGTCCAGCTTGGTGTCAGCGGTGTCGCGGGTGGCGCGGTCCTTCATCGAGCCCGACACGTCGACCACCAGCAGTACCCGAGCGCCCTTGCGTTGCTCGCCCCAGCGGCGGAGCAGCTCCACCATCACCGCGGGCTGCGGGGTCTGCAGCAGGGTCTGCGGCTGGTTCGGGTCGACCCCGTTGCTGGCCACGATCGGCGCCTCGATCGGCACCTCGGGGTTGCCCGGCCGGAAGTTGTACTCCAGCACCCGCCGCTGGTTCTCCGGCTGCTGGACGAAGTCCTGGAAGGCCTTGGCCCCCTCGCGGTGGGCGTCGGTGACCCAGGGGGCGTCGAGGATGAAGAACGGGTTGTCCGAGTAGAGGGTGCCTTCCTTCGGGTAGATGGCCACCAGCGGCACCCGCGGGGGTCGCAGCTCCTCACCGGGATCGAGCACCCCGTCGGGGTTGCCGGCGTTGTAGTCGATGACCGACTTCTCCTCGACCGCGGCGGCCGAGACGTACTGCAGCCCGGTGCCCTCCTGGTCGGCCCGGTACCAGTTGTTGAGGAAGGTGAGCGTGGTGTCGCCGTAGTGCACCACCGACGACTCCACCGAGCTGTTGAACGCCACCACGTCCCGGGTGGCGAGATCCTCGACGGTGAGGTCCCGGGTCTTGCCGGTGGCGGCGTAGTTCTGTGCGATCAGCGCGGACAGCCCGCTGGTGGAGAAGTTGGGGTTGGTCTTGCCCAGCTTGAACGGTCCCCACTCGGGGTGTCCGTAGGCGGCCCAGCCCTGTGCGCTGCGGGCGAGCTGGAGGATGTCGGACCAGCCGATCGGCGTGTCGGGCCAGCCCAGCGCCTCCGCCATCGGCCGGGGCATGGCGATCACCAACGGCGTGTTCATGAACGGCGTGCCCTGGTTGGCCATCGGCGGCTGGCCCGCTTCGGCCCGCCGCTGGTCGAGGATCGCGCCCCAGGCGCTCGACGCCGGCGACCACACCACCGGCAGCGGCCCGTCGCTCTTCTCGTTCCAGCCGTTGGCCAGGGCCTGCATCGCCGCACCCGATGCCTTGCTCTTCGGGTTGACGAAGATGCAGGTGTCGCCGACCTTGGTCTTGGACTGGTTGAAGGTCTGCGCCAGGCTCGTGAGCAGGTCGATCTTCTCGGGGGAGACCGCCATGTCGATCACCAGGCAGTCCCCGGGGTTGCCGAGTCCGTTGGCGGCCTGGTTGGTGGACGTGGTCGACGCGCACGACGCCGCGAGCAGCGCCACCATCGCGAGCCCGATCAGCCGGCGCAGGGTTCCGCTCACCGGATGACCTCGATCCAGAGGGTGCGCAGGGCCTGGAGCACGCCGGGCCGGGGCAGCCCGCTGTCGGGAGGCAGAGGCGGCTCGCCGGGGCCTCCGGCGGGCGACTGCCCATCGACCCGCCAGCCTTGACCCGTCAAAGCGTCGGCGGCGTCACGTGATTCGACCAACCTGCGCAACCGCGCCTCCCCGTCCGATCCGGCCACCGGCGCCAGCACGACGTCCGCGGTGGACAGCGGAGAAGGGTAGATGATCGAGAGCTGGTCGTTGACGCGGCTGCGAGCGATGGGTCCCGCGGCCGCGGCCTCGGTGGTCGCGGCCACGTCGAAGGTGGCGGGGCCCTTGGACAGCATCTCCTCGAGCGGGGTGCGAGGT
>NZ_DAIUCK010000105.1:0-10789 GCF_036846205.1 Rhabdothermincola sp.
CCATCAACCCCCCCAGCAACCCAAACACCGATGTCGCCCTACAGGTCTGGGCCGACAAGTCGGGTAACGGCTACGACCTCGCCCAGAACACCGCCGCGAACCAGCCGACCTGGCGCTTCAACACGGGCATCAACGCGCTCGGTTCGGTCGAGTTCGACGGAACCGATGACTGGCTCGAGACCGCCTTTGCTGCGCTCAGTGGTCTCACAGACGTCACCGTCTTCTACGTGGCGGCCAACGACGTGTCGCCCGATGGACCGGTCCTGTGGGGCTACGACTCCACCGCGGGCAACAGCACCAACGCCTGGCAGGTGGCTGGGGCGGATGCGCCGGGGTCACTGACCGGCGAGTCGTTCAGCCTCGCCTCCAACGGGAACGTGGCGGGGACGACCAACGCCGACTACACCCTGGGGACCGACATCGTCACGATCACCCAGACCACGGCGCTCAGCACCCTGCGCGTCAACCTCACGGCCCGCACGCTCAGCCTGGGCAACCCGGCACAGGACCTCACCCCGAGCGCGGCCGTGGGTGGCAATGCCGACACCCTGCGGGTAGGCGGTGACGACCTGACCACCCAGTCGGTGTTCGACGGCATGATCGGCGAGATCATCATCTACGACCGGGTGCTCAACGCCACGGAGATCGATCAGGTCGAGTGCTACCTGAACCTCAAGTGGTACCTGTAGCCCGCCCATCCGGGCGTGCCGGCTCCTCCCAGGGTCATCCCCGCCCGTCGGAGTCTGTGCGGGCAGACTGGCGCTGATGCCTGACGAGCCCGACGACCTCACGAGCACGCATCCCAGCGGGCACCTCCGCCCCGCCCCCGATCCCGCGGTGGATCTGTCCCCTGAACCCGGCGTACCCGGGCCACCCCTCTCGGCCGTGTTCCCGACCAGCATGTCCTTGCCGAGCGACGTGGTGTCCTACGGGCCCAACATCCCCACGGAGGCCGCCTTCAGGCTTCTCGGTCACGTGGAGGGCAAGCGGGTCCTCGAGCTCGGCTGCGGCGCCGGCCAGGCAGCCATCGCGCTCGCCCGGCAGGGAGCGCACGTCATCGCCGTCGACCCTTCCCACCGAAGGCTGGATCAGGCCAGAAACGCCTGCGAGCGGGAGGAGGTCCGGGTCGAGCTCCACCAGAGCGACCTGGCCGAGCTCGCCTTCGTGCGGGCCGACACCATCGACGTGGCTGTCAGCGTCTTCGCGCTGGCCTCGGTCGCCGACCTGGACCGGGTCTTCCGCCAGGTCCACCGGGTGCTGCGCACCGGATGCCCGCTGGTGTTCTCGCTGCCCCACCCCGCCCTGCGGGTGGCCGAGGGCGGTTCATACTTCGACCGCTCCCCGTCGCCATGGGACACGGGAGACGCGGCAGGACAGGAACAGCCACGCACCATCGGTGAAGTCTTCACGAGTCTGACCCGGGCGAACTTCCGGGTCGATGCCCTGCTCGAGCCCGAGCCCGTCGACCGGCCACGCTCCCCGCTGTGGAAGCCTGCCATGGAGCGGGCGCCCGCCACGCTGCTGATCCGGGGCCGCAAGGAAGGCATCTGAACAGAACGACCGGTGGGGGCCCGGGGGCCCCCACCGTGCGCATCGCCAACAGCACGGCCGGGCCCGGAACGAACGCGACCCGGCACCTTCGGTTCGAGTCACCGGGGCCGGGTTCGCTCTAGCTCCCCGCAGGCGCAGCGACCAGTTCAACCTGCGGATCGTCACTTCCCCGCCGGTCACCGCGAACGGTGACGGGACGTGTCAATCCTATCACCCTTTGCGTTGATCGCCAAGGGGTGGCGGTCCGTGTGCAGCCCCTGCCTGTGCTGCCCACCACTCGTCCAGCCGGTGGAGCGCCTCCTCCCGCCCGAGTGGCCCGTGCTCCAGCCGCAGCTCCAGGAGATACTCCAGTGCCCGGCCCACGAGCGGGCCCGGTTCGATGCCCAGATGAGCCATCACCTCCCGACCATCGAGATCAGGCCGGATCGAGGCGAGCTCCTCCTTCGCGGCCAGCTCCTCGATGCGCCGTTCGAGCTCGTCCATGCGAGCGGCCAGTGCCCGGGCCTTACGCTCGTTGCGGGTGGTGCAGTCGCAGCGGGTGAGCTCGATCAGCTCGTCGAGCAACGGTCCGGCATCGCGAACGAAGCGGCGCACCGCGCTGTCCGTCCAGCCCATTTTGTAGGTGTGGAACCGCAGGTGAAGGTAGACGAGACGGCTCACCGCCTCGATGTCCTCGTTCGAGTAGCGCAGCTCACGCATGCGGTGCCGGGTCATCCGGGCACCCACCACCTCGTGATGATGAAAGGACACCCCGTTCTCGCCGTAGGCCCGTGTCCGGGGCTTCCCGACGTCGTGGAACAAGGCGGCGAGGCGAACCAGCCGGCGAGGAGAGGTCTTGGCCACCACCGCGATCGTGTGGGTCAGTACGTCCTTGTGGCGGTGGATCGGATCCTGCTCCAGGCGCATGGCGGGGACCTCGGGCAGGAACTCCTCCATCAACCCCGTATCCACGAGGAACCACAGACCCGGCGACGGGTCCGGGACGACCAGCAGCTTGTCGAGCTCGTCACGGATCCGCTCCGCGGAGACGATCGCCAACCGGTGGCGCATCCGCTCCACCGCCTCGGTCAGCTCGGGAACCGGGCGTAGCCCGTACCCGGCGATGAAGCGCGCCGCCCGCAACATCCGCAGCGGGTCGTCGGCGAAGGACTCCTCCGGCGACAGAGGCGTCCGCAGTCGTGACGCCGCCAGATCTGCTGCCCCGTCGAAGGGGTCGATCAGCTCCGGCTCGGGCAGCGCGAGCGCCATCGCGTTCACCGTGAAGTCACGGCGCGACAGGTCGCTCTCGACCGCATCCGCGAACCGCACGTCGGGCTTGCGGGAATCCGGCACGTAGGCCTCGGCGCGATGAGTGGTGATCTCGAAGGTCCACTCCCCCCGCTTGACCCCGATCGTTCCGAAGCGCTCTCCCTGGGTCCACACCGCGTCCGCGAGGTCGCGCACGAGCTGCTTGGTCTGTTCGGGGCGGGCGTCGGTAGTGAGGTCGATGTCGCGATCCGCACCCAGCTCGCGACCGACGAGCAGGTCACGCACGATCCCACCCACGAGGTAGAGCCGGAACCCCGCCGCGGTGAAACGATCAGCAAAGGGTCGCGCCTGGTCGAGCACGGGTCGCAGCCGGTCCGGGATCACGGCGGGCAACGCTACCGGCCTCCCCGTGGGGCATCGCCAGCGGGGGGATCCGTCAGGGCCAGCCGGCCTCGTCGCGGATCCGGCGGACCGCCTCGACCACCGCCCGTCCCGCACCCCCCGAGGTCGCCGGTTCAGGCCGGTAGTCGACCTCGACCAGCCGGGCCAACGACGCGCCCACCGAGAGCCCCAGCGCCCCGAGGTCGTAGCCGCCCTCGAGAAAGAGCAGCCGCCGACCCGCTGGCACCAGCTCGCAGAGCTGCGCGGTGAGATCAGCGAAATCCCCGGCCCGCAGGCCGAGGCCGGTCAGCGGGTCGGCACGATGGGCGTCGTAGCCGGCGGACACGATCAACCAGGTGGGATGCCACTGCTCGACCACCGGAGCGACGAGCACGTCGACGGCGAGACGGTAGACGTCTCCCGTCGCGCCAGCAGGGAGCGGCACATTGATCGTCATCCCCGCCCCTTCACCGCGCCCCGTCTCCTCCAGGGAGCCCGTGCCCGGGTAGAGCGGGTACTCGTGGAGTGAGACATACAGCACTCGCGGGTCCTCGTAGAACGCGTCCTGGGTGCCGTTGCCATGGTGCGCGTCGTAGTCGACGATCAGCACCCGCTCACCGCGGTCGGCGAGTGCAGCTGCCGCCACCGCCACGTTGTTGACCAGGCAGAACCCCATGGGGCGGGTGGGCGTGGCGTGGTGGCCGGGCGGACGCACCGCGCAGAACGCGACCTCGGCCTCACCGGCATCGAGCCGCTCGATGGCGTCCAGCCCGGCGCCGGCCGCGAGCAGCGCAGCCTCGTACGAGCCCTCGGAGACCGCCGTGTCGGCGTCGATCTGACCGCCCCCCATGATCGACAGCTCCTGCAGCGCGCGCAGGTAGCGACCGGGATGAACCCGTTCGATCGCCGCTTCCCGAGCGGGGCGTGGCTCGAACGGCACCACGGCTTCGGCGATCCCGGCCTCGTCGATGCCCTGGGCCACCGCCGCCAGCCGCTCGGCCCGTTCCGGGTGCCAACGACCAGGGTCGTGCTTCTCGAACAAGGGGTGGGTGGCCAGCAGGACGGTCACGAAGCGAGGGTACCCCTCGCCTCGGGAGCACGGGCTCGCCCCATCCCGGTCACGCTCGCGGTCGTATCCTCGTCGCGGATCATGGGAAAGGTGGATCTGCTGCACTGGGGGTCCGAACGGCTCCGGATCACGCCGTGGCGCGGCGATCCATCCGTCGCGCAACTGACTCCCATGGCGGGAATGCTTCCCACCGCCGGCGCCATCCGCCACTCCCTCGACGCGCTCGCGGCGGACGGCTACCGATCGGTCCTCACCTCCGCGTTGACGCTCGACGAGCAGCGCCCGTTCCTCGAGGCCGGGTTCGGCGTGCACGAACGACTGCACCTGTTGCGCCACGATCTCCGTGACCTGCCGGACGGGCCTCTGCCGCCCGGGATGCGGCTGCGACGCGGCCGCCGCCGTGATCGCACGCCGGTGCTCATGGTCGACGGTGCCGCATTCCAGCCCTTCTGGAGGTTCGACCAGGCGGGCTTCGACGACGCTCGCCAGGCAACCCCGTCATCGAGGTTCCGAGTCGTCGATGCCGGGGCAGTGGCCGCCTACGCCATCACCGGCCGCGCCGGTTCGGTCGGCTACCTCCAGCGCCTCGCCGTGCATCCCGACCATCAACGCCGCGGCCTCGGCACCGCGCTCGTCGCCGATGCCCTGCGCTGGGCTCGCCGTCACGGGAGCGCCTGGGTGCTGGTCAACACCCAGGAGACCAACGAGGACGCGCTGGCGCTCTACCTGCGCCTCGGCTTCGTGCAGCAGCCCCACGGGCTGGCGGTGCTCGAGCACCCGCTCGACGGGCGTAGGAACGGTGCATGACGCCTTCGACCGGCCGAACCCGCAGGCCTGCGCTCCGCTCGGCGCCACTGCTGGTCGCCCTGGCCGCGATCCTCGCGTCACTCGGCCTCGGGACCACCGGCCCGTTCGCGGAGGCCGGAGTCACCCCTGAGCCTGCCGGCCCGGCCCGCCTCGAGCTGGTGGATCAGACGGCTTGGGTGGCGCCGGAAGGCACGTTCGAGCTCACCCTCCGCATCCCCGATCCGCCGCCCGGAGCGCGGATCGCGGTCGCGATCCACCCGGCGACGCCGTCGCGCACTCGCTTCGAGCAGTCCATCCGGGGGGAGAATCTCGGCGCACCGCTGCGGCCGGGGCCGCCGGCCTGGCCGCTCGACACGCTGGCCGCCGGGGACGGCACCTACCGGATCGTGGTGCCGGTCAGCGCGGTGGTGACCCCACCGTTCGGCGTCCGCCTCGGCTCGCCGGGGGTGTACCCCGTGAGCGTGGCGGTCACCGACCACGACGGCGACCCGGTCACGCAGCTGGTGACCCACCTCGTGCGACTCCCCCCGAGCGGCTCGGCGGGGGTGCCGCTGGCGGTATCCGTCATCGCTCCGCTCGAGGCGGGCTCACCGTTCCGCCCCGACGGTTCGGTCCGGCTCGACCGCGAGGACCGCGAGCGGCTCGGGAACACGATCGCCGCCCTGGCGACCACGGTCGACGTACCGCTCACCGTCGCGCCGTCGCCCGAGGTGATCGACGCGCTGGCCGTCGCCGAGCAGCAGGGGGAACCGGATCTGCTCGGTCCCCTGGCTCGCAGCCTCGGCGCCCGCCAGGTCCTGCCACGCCCCTACGCCGCCATCGACCTTCCGGCCTGGGCCCGCGGCTCGCAGACCGACCCGGACACCGACATCGGGCTGACCCGCCAGCTGGCCACCGGCAGCGAGGTGGTCGCTGCCCTGCTCGGCACCTGGCCCGATCAGAGGACCTGGCTCGCCGACCACACGATCGACGGCACCGCTCTGGGCCGCCTGCGGGCTGCCGGGGTCTCCCAGCTCGTGCTCCCGGCTGACCGGTTCGACGACGAGGGCGGGCGGGGAGCCACGGCGGACCATCTCGCCTTCGAGGTCCGCGACAGCGAGGGTGAGACGCTGCGGGCGGTGCAGACCGATCCCAGCCTGGCGGAGCGTCTGCTCGCCACATCCGATCCCGTCCTCAACGCCCACCTGGTGCTGGCTGATCTGGCAGTGCTCGCGCTCGAGCGCCCGTCGCAGTCCCGCGGTGCCGTCTTATCACCCCCCGCTCGCTTCCCCATCCCCCGTGCGAGCTGGGATGCCTTGCTCAAGGGCCTCGCCCGCCGCCCCCCACCGGGAGCGGACCCCCTCGTGAGCCCGGTGACCCTCGACGACCTGTTCCGGGCGGTCGACATCGCCACCACCGGCCGAGCCGGCACTCGATCCCCGCTCGTACGCCAGCTCGCCCCCACCGTCTCCGAGGGCGACGTCAGCGCGCTGGCCGCCGCCAGCGCGGCCACGTGGAGCCGGATCGAATCGTTCGCGTCGATGCTCGAGCCCCCCACGCCGGCGCCGCCCGGCGCCGCGGACTCCGGTACCGACCAGGGCGCGGCTCCAGCGAACGCGGCCCGAGAGCTGGTCTGGCCGATGCGGCGCCTGGCTCTGGCAGCCGGCGCGTCCGACCTGGACGAGCCCGCTCGGGACGCCTTCCTCGCCGCTGCCGATGCGGCCGTCCAGGCCCAGCTCGCGGCGATCACCCTTCCCGGACCTCAACAGATCACGCTGACCGAGCGCACCAGCCGGGTCCCGCTCACCTTCGAGAACCAGCTCGATCATGCGGTCACCGTGGAGGTGGCGCTGCAGAGCGAGAAGCTCGAGTTCCCGGATGGCGACCTCCAGCTCCTCATGCTGCCGCCGAAGGAGACCACCCGCTACGAGATCACCGTCGAGACCCGCTCCTCGGGTGCGTTCCCCCTGGAGGTCACCGTCCGCTCGCCCGACCGCGGCCTGGTGTTGGGCGCCACCCGGTTCTCCGTGCGCTCGACGGCCATCTCGGGGATCGGGCTGCTGCTGTCGGCGGTGGCCGGGGCGTTCCTGCTGCTGTGGTGGGCGCGTCACTTCCGTGACGTGCGCCGGAGCCGGCGGCTGGTCTCCCCCAACCATCCGGCCTCGCGTCCGGTGAGCACACCCCGTTCCCCGAGCCCCGGGGCGGGGTCCGCTACGCTCCCCCGAGCGGCCGGCGCGGAGGGCGCCGCCAGCGGGGGAGACCATGCCCGGAGTCCAGATCGTCACTGACAGCGCCTGCGACCTCGAACCCGAGGAGGTCGAACGGTACGGCATTCGGGTGGTGCCGCTCTCCATCCGATTCGGCGACCGGGAGTTCATCGACCGGGAGGAGCTGTCGGTCGAGGAGTTCTACGAGCGGATGGCGGCATCAGACACGCTGCCCGAGACGGCAGCCCCTCCACCGGGCAAGTTCGAGCAGGCCTTTCGCGACGCTGCCAGCAACGGAGCGGAGGCGGTGGTGTGCATCAACCTGTCGAGTGCGCTGTCGGCCACGATGCAATCGGCACAGAACGCGGCGACCGCCGTGGCAGGCGACATCGACGTGCGGGTCATCGATTCGAGGTCGATCACCGGTGGGCTCGGCACCCAGGTCGTAGAGGCCGCGAAAGCGGCCGCCGAGGGCAAGAGCGTCGACGACGTGGTGGCCGTCGTGGAGGATCTGGTCCCACGAACCGAGATCTACGGCGCGCTGGACACGCTCGAGAACCTCAAGAAGGGAGGGCGCATCGGCAACGCCCGCGCCCTGCTCGGTTCGATGCTGTCGTTCAAGCCGCTCATCCACATCGCCGACGGGGCGGTGGAGGAGGCAGGCAAGCCCCGGACGCGCAAACGTGCGCTCGAAGCCCTGCGCGACAAGCTCTTCGCCGAAGGCAACGTGTCCCACCTGCGGGTCTGCCACGGCGAGGCCCCCGACCTCGAGGAGTTCCTCGAGCTCATCTCCCCCCGCTACCCGCGCGAAGAGATCACCGTCTGCAAGATCGGCGCGGTGATCGGCACCCACGGCGGCCCTCGCATCATCGGTGTCTGCTACGTGAAGTAGCGCTCGGCGGCTCCGACCGCGACGTGGCGACGCCCACTACCGTGGACCTGCCGTGTCCGGTCCCGCCACCAGCCCGCCACCTGGCCCTCCGGGAGCCTCAGACGCGCCAGCCCCGTCGCGCCCGGCCGCACCTCACCCCGGTCTGGTCCTCGCCGGCCGGTACGCCCTGCGACACCTGATCGCCACCGGCGGGATGGCTGAGGTCTGGGAGGGTATCGACCACGTCTTGGAGCGGCCGGTCGCCATCAAGCTGCTGCATGCGCACCTGTCCGCCGATCAGGCGTTCACCGCCCGCTTCCGGGCCGAGGCCATCGCAGCGGCCCGGCTCCGCCACCCCTCCATCGTGGCCATCTACGACACCTGTCATGATCAGGGCCACGAGGCGATCGTCATGGAGCTCATCCGGGGCAGGACGGTGCGCGAGTTCCTCGACGAGCACGGGCCGCTCGATCCCGATGACGCGATCCACCTCGGCACACAGGTCGCGGACGCTCTCACCGTCGCCCACCGTGCCGGGGTCGTCCACCGTGACATCAAGCCGGCGAACATCCTGCTGTGTGACGACGAACGGGTGATGGTCACCGACTTCGGGATCGCCAAGGTGTATGGCGGGTCCGATCTGACCAGTACCGGCACCATGCTCGGGACCGTGAAGTACCTGGCTCCCGAACAGGTCGCGGGCCAACCCGTTGACCCTCGCTCGGACCTGTACTCGCTCGGCGTGGTGCTCTACGAATGCCTGACCGGACGGCCACCGTTCACCGGTGACACAGCAGCCGCGGTCGCTCTGGCCCGGCTCCACCAACCGGTGCTGCCGATGCGGGCACGTCGCCCCGAGCTCCCCGAGCCTCTCGACCGCGTCCTGCTGCGGGTCCTGGCGAGAGAGCCCGACGATCGCTACCCGGACGCGGCCGCGTTCCGAGCGGCGCTGCTCGCCGCCGGCGCACCAGAGCGGCCACGTACTGCGCCGAGCATCCAAGGGGACCGGACAGCCGTCACAGCTCGGCCCGCGGATCTCGACGCAACCTCCGTCTCGCCGGTCGCGGGAGCAGTGCCCGCCATCGCATCGGCGACTGCCATGCCGCACCAGGGAGCGCCATCGCCGGCACGCCGCTCCCGCGGTCGATGGGTGCTGGCCGTCATCCTGCTGGGCGTGGCGGCCACGTCCATGGCCGTGGCGGCGGTCCTCGTGTCCCGCACCCGCGGCAACGAGACCCTCATTCCCGGCCCTGGCCTGTCCGGTGGGGCGCCGACGACGATCCCCATCAGGTCCGTGCAACCGTTCGACCCCGCCGGTGACGGTCAGGAGAACGGTGCCCAGGCCAACCTGGCCGCCGACGGTGACCCGTCGACCTCGTGGCGCACCGAGACCTACCAGAGTCGCCATTTCGGCAACCTCAAGGACGGTGTGGGCCTGGTGGTCGCGCTCCCTGCTCCGGCCCGGCTCGGTCGCCTCGAGGTGCGCTCGCCCACCAGCGGGTGGGCTGCATCGGTGTACGTGGCCGCGACCCTCCCGTCGGATCTCGCCGGCTGGGGCCCGCCGGTGAACGGGTCCGAGGGGATCCAGGGTGATGCCACGTTCGATCTCCGTGGCACCTCCGGTGCCTTCGTGCTCCTGTGGATCACCGACCTCGGAGACGGGCCGGGCCGGGTGGAGGTCGAGGAACTGGCGGTGATCGGCCGCTGAACCTCCCGCGAGGTGGGAAGGGGCACCGCTAGGCTCAGCCGATCCGGGGGGAGGCCGACGACCGAGCGCTGGTGTCCGCTGCTCAGGCGGGTGACCGGGACGCGCTCGAGGCCCTGCTGCGCCGACACCACGACCGCATCCATGCCCTCTGCCGCCGTCTCACCGGCCACGACGCGGACGCGCTCGATGCCACGCAGGAAGCCCTCCTGGCGATCGTGCGGGGACTCGACCGATTCGACGGACGAGCCGCGTTCACCACCTGGAGCTACCGGGTGGCGACGAACACCTGCCTCGACGAGCTCCGCCGACGGAGGCGGCGCCCCGAACCCGCGCCGTCAGACCCGGCCGCTGACGACCCGGCGGTCCCGAGCTTCGACCATGTCCTGAGCGAACGGCTGGCCATCGACGAGGCGCTCGCCACCCTGGCATCCGAGTTCCGGGCCGCAGTTGTCCTTCGCGACCTGCTGGGGCTCGACTACGCCACGATCGGCGAGGTGTTGGACATCCCACCGGGCACGGTACGGTCTCGCATCGCCCGGGGCCGAGCCGCGCTCGCGGATCAGCTCGGGAACCTCGATCCCTCCGTCAACGTCCCAACAGACAGATCATGACGGACGTGACCCCCCCGCACCAGCCCCTCGACGACGAGCTCGTCTCCGCGGTCCTCGACGGTGAGGCATCGACGGAGGAGGAGGCCCGGGTGTTCGCAGACCCCGACGCCCGGGCACGCCTGGAGCGCTTCCGGGAGCTCGCAGCCCAGCTCCGCATCCCCGTCGCCCCACCGGATCCGGCGGTGCGAGAACAGCTCATCGGCCGCGCCCTCGCGGCCCACCACCAGGACGGTCGGGACGGGGACGGCGACCCCGCAGCGCACAGGCGGGACCAGCCATTGCCCCCCTCGCCGGCGCCGCGCCGGCGCCGAGCGGCGCTCCCTCTCAGGTCCGCGGTGGCGATCGCCGCCGCAGTAG